>NZ_QUCG01000053.1:0-330 GCF_003473645.1 Prevotella sp. AM23-5
GAAAGTTGCATTTTTCTTTCAAATTTAACACTCATAAACACTTTTCGCGCTTTAAATCCGTTTTTCTCCTAATTATATATATACGCGCGAAAGAACGTTTGTGTTCGAGCACACGTAAAAGAAGATGCATTCCGGGCTTTTCTACCAAATGAATAGAGAACTACTTTCAAAAATACTCTTCACTCTTCACCTCCCACACCCCTAGTGTTTATCGGGGATTCAGCCTGTTTGGTGAAGAGTGAAGAGTAAAAGCGAGAGTAGTATTTTTACGAGCAAATCGCCCCATGATTACTGGGCGAGAGGAGTGGTCGAATCGAAATGACAGTCCTG
>NZ_QUCG01000053.1:340-27170 GCF_003473645.1 Prevotella sp. AM23-5
TCCAAACCATTTTAGAGAAAAAGAATATCAGACAGGCAAAGGTTCCGTCATCTATGATGACCAAGCCTTAGCATAAATGATGACCAGACCTTAGCATAAATGATGACCAGACCTTGGAATAAAAAATAGCAGAGCCTTACGATAAGTGAAGAGTGGTGAAGAGTGGTGAAGAGTGGTGAAGAGTGCACCACCACTCTTCACCTCCCACACCCCTAGTGTTTATCGGGGATTCAGCCTGTTTGGTGAAGAGTGAAGAGTAAAAGCGAGAGTAGTATTTTTACGAGCAAATCGCCCCATGATTACTGGGCGAGAGGAGTGGTCGAATCGAAATGACAGTCCTGGGGAATTCTTTCTCCCGACGTATCGTTTCTTGCCTGGCAATGGCACAAAGTTGCCCTGGCAAGGGGCAATATCTTGCCATAACCAGGCAATAAATGAAAGAAGCCTACTTTCAACCTGTCAGAACCATCATGACGACCTCTCACTGACGTCTTGACACATCGCAAGTAACCATAGTATCTACACATTGATACGTAAAATAACGGAATAAATGTTAATAAAGAGCAGATATAATGGCAGATTCAATAAATGGCATTATCTTTGCACCAATTATATTGTGGCATAATCAGCTTTGCCATCAAGAAACAATAAAAAATCAACTAAATTAGAAATTAGAATTATGACAGAAAAAGAAATGTACAATCTGATAAACAGTCAGAACGGACAGTCAAGCAACGGCTTCGCTGTCAACGAGAAAGAGCGTGGATTAAGCGGTGTATTCTCCGCACTGATGCGCAAGGTTTATACTTGGATGACATTGGCACTCGTCATTACTGGTGTTACTGCTTATGGTGTTGCCAGCAGTCCTACCCTATTGATGACCCTGATGACAAGCCGCGGTTTACTCTTCGGTCTTATCATTGCAGAACTCGCCTTGGTGTTCATCATCACCGGAGCCTTGAACCGCCTGTCGCTGAGTACAGCCACTCTGCTCTTCATCATCTACTCGGTACTGAATGGAGCGATGCTATCTTCGGTATTTGCAGTATATACAATGACCAGCATTGCCAAGGTCTTCTTCATCACCGCCGGCACATTCGGAGCGATGGCTTTCTACGGATACACCACCAAGAAGGATCTCACCTCTCTCGGCAAAATTCTCTTTATGGCGCTGATTGGTCTGATTATTGCCACCGTAGTCAATATGTTCCTGAAGAGTTCCGGATTTGAATACATCTTGAGCTATGCGGGTGTAGCCATCTTCGTGGGTCTGACAGCATGGGACAGCCAGAAGATCAAGATGATGCTCCAGACTCAGTACGATATGAGCGAGGGTGCTCAGAAGCTGGCTCTCATCGGAGCCTTGACATTGTATCTCGACTTCATCAACCTCTTCCTCTACCTGCTCCGCATCTTCGGAGGAAGCAACAAGGACTAAAAGAACAAATATGTAAAAGAACCTGTTCAGATTGTTTCTGACAGATTCTTTTACTATATATAAATTGATAGATTATCTTAGAACTCCATCTTTATGCACCTTGTTTGTTATAACGTCCGTGCATATCAATCAGAGACGTATAGAAATCGACACAATTGGTTGTACGAGTTCTACTATATGTCAAATCATTCTGACTATCATACGACTGATACTGGAACAAACAAGGCAATCCCGAACTATCTGTAACAATAGGTGCCAAGTTAACGCCAGTATTGGAAACGATAGAAATTTGTCCATCCTCTTTCTTAAACATAGCTATCAGACTATACAAAAGATCGTCACGTCGCAACATTGGGATTTCATCCTCTAAAGTATCCCAAACACCATGCATATAGAGCACGCGATCGGGCATTGCTATCGCCACATTAATTCTCATTTTTCTCAAAATAGTTTGTGGTTCGCCAGGAGACGACAATCTAGCATCAAAGAAACCATTAAAGAAATATACCTTACCTTTGGTGACATCTCTCTCTGAAATATGAGCTTGACGCAATGCATTTGAAACAAAATCACCTTGATTAACCAACCCAGCATTAGGTCCTGCAAACAACTGGCAGAACTTCATATATTCCGCAACAGTAGGCCTTTGCAAGAAACAAGTTAACCTCTCCTGATAATCGGCCATTGTTCGAACATTTCTTCGTTCTGTATATCTTCTAGAAAGGATGGTCTCTCGGAAACTCAAGAATGTTCTACTAATCCATATCAACGGTCCAAAAAAGAACAGAGCAATAGTTGCCAGAAAACGCCACCCACTTGCTATTCCATTAACTTCCCATTGTTTTACTTCCGCTGGCAAAGAAGCGATTTCCTCCTCAGTAGGTTCATGCCATACATTCACTCTACCATCCGAAGCATCATAGAAATATCCCACAACAATATGGCTCTCCTTATATTTCTCTACAGTATCACCTGGAGTAAATCTATCTACTTTCGCTCCATCAAGCCATCCAGTAAAGGAAAGAATAATAACAGACACAAACCATACTGCAAAACCAACTGCAAAGCTTTTTAAGCAGACCCAACAAGGCTCCACAAAAGTATCTTTTTTCTCCAAACAAGGTTCTTCCGGTTTACTGATGCCCAAGAAGAAATTTTTTCTCTCCGATGGATTCATTAATTTTGCGACACCATCATCAGTTATGACCTCGTCATCATGTCCTTTTGGATAAGTACATACATTGGCATAACAACACATACTTTGCTTAAGAATATCATCACTAGAATGAGATTCCCCGTCTTTGCCTCGCAACTGACTGACAAACTCCAAATTGCGTTCATCAGTAATCAGGACATGCTGCTTGATTTCGTAAAGTTCATCCTCCTCCTGAACAGTTTGCTTGGCTTGCAACAACAATTGCTCTGGTTCTTTTTTATCGGCAGGGATTGCCTTTCCCTTACCCTTAAATGCACCTTGAAGGAGAAGCAGCTCTAAGATAAGATATTTTCTTTTAGGTAAAATCTTTATAGCAGTCTGCAACCACATTTCTATACGTTCAGCCTCAAGATCGGACAAAAGCACAGGTGAACGATGGGCAAAAAGAGACAATGCATAATAATAATAAACATCAGGATCATTCGGAGTCAAATCGACTGCCATCTTAAAATTAAGACTTGCCAACTCATAGTTTTGTAAAGATAAATAAATCAAGCCTTTTCCGAACAATGAGTTCACATCACGAGGGTTACTCTTAGGATCAGTCTCAAAAGCCGTTCTCAGATTCTCTGCTTGACTTGCAGAAAATAACAAAGGATTAACCACTTCTGGAACAAACTGATGTTCCGCTCCACATTTAGGACACTTAGCAATGCCTACAGGCAATGGACTTGTGCAGACTTTACATCTTTGGATTTTTAACTGTGCCATATCTTATCTATCGTTTAGTTTATGTTAAGTAATCTATTTGCCTTTGAAAGCAAACGAGTTCGTTCGTTCACCACCTCAGAAGGTATTATAGATTCTGCTTCACGTATTAACTTCTTCCACTCTCTTTCACTGTCGGAAGTCATATGTTGCTCTGCCATTTCTGTCAGTTCTTTCACCAACATTCTAACATCGTTGGTATTCTCTTCTAATTGAATTTGTTGCACATTGTATTCCACGTCATGTCGTCCTACTATACTTGCAACAACCACCCAAATCACTGTTAGAGCCAATATTCCAAAAAGATAAAGACGAATCGACATTTCTGGAAATATTGCTATTATTTCAGGAAGATCAAAATGAATACAGAGAATTTGACGCCCCAGCTCAGTACCACACAAGAAGAAATAAATCATCCATAAAAACGCAGCACCAATATAATACAAGGTACTAATACCTAGGAAGACTTTAAAATAAGGAGTCTGCTTCGTTATATTCTTTATTTCTGCATGCCCCTTTTGAAGCCATACGAAGAACAAGGCTTCCAAGAAGAAAGTATAGAGCATATTAATCCAATAAAACGCCGTAGGGGAATCTGGCATCAAAAGCAGGAATCCCAACAGTGTAACCCCAAATGCGAGCAAAGGAGTTAACCATGAATAAAACGGATTTTCTTTCATTTTCAAACTTATTTTACGGGTGAACAACAGGAGGTACAGGTGGAATAGGTGGTGGAGCTTGGGTGGCAGACGTAAACAACACCGCCAATTCTGGCAAAGTAGCAGCTGCCACCCATGATGGAAGCCCTGCCTTCCATACCAACGTTTGTTGAGTTAAAAGATTTTGCGATACCAATTGCTGCAAAATAGGCAAGTCATAAGGACCAGCTTGTTGCTGATTGAGACAAACATATATTTGCATGGACTGGGGTGGTGGAGGTGGAGCCTGAACTCCAGACATAGCACTATGTGCAACAGTTCCTATTTGACTTCCAAAGACATTACCAATACCAACACCCATTCCGAGTCCCATGCTTGCTCCCATTATATTGCCTGCTGTTCCCTCATTACCAGCAGCAGTTTCCATTACATCCAACTGTCGCTCCTGCTGATAAGAGTATCCTTCACGTTGGCGTTTTCTAGCCAATGCACGGCTTTCCAAATCCATTGAACCTGCCTCAGACTGAGCTTGAAGAATCTGTTGATAGTTGGAATCATCTTCATGCGGATTTATTCCCTCCACATCGAACTTCGTAAGCTCCAAGCCATACTCCTCAAAATACTCATTAATATGCTTACGGGCATAATCAGAAATATCAAGGAGATAATTATTGACTTCTGTAACGCCAACTCTTTTCTGACTAAAATATTGACTAATAACAGAAGTTACTCTTTGAGAGACCGCTGAAGAGAATTCATCTGCAAAATCTTCCAAATATACATCATGCTCTGTTCCTACATATTCTCTAATAAAAGCGATAGCGTTAGTAATTCGAAATTCATAACTACCAAAAGCACCAACTTTGATTGTCAATCCTTCATCACACAAAGAATAATCACGAATGGTAAGACCGACACCCCATCCAGCATCATCACCTGCAAAGCGATGTCTTATAGTACTTACAACATACAAAGAGGTTTTAAACGCAGTCTCCCCACCAAATGGAATATTTACTATTTTTTCCAAAAAAGGAATATTATTAGTAGAGAGGGTATGACCACCTGGCTTCAATAAGTCGGAGTACATTCCTTCCGACATAAAAACCATCTGTTGTCCCTCTTGAACTGTAACCTTGGCATGAGTAGATAAATTGTCGTAAGGATGTCTGTGAACTAGGCATCCTTTCTCTAGATTTATAAAGACATTATCAATGAAACCTTTTCGCTCATCACCTTGTCCTTCATAAGTGTTACCTTTAGAACGTAGATTTTTAAATAGATTCATAAATATAATATTTAGATTGAATAAACTTTATTATCAATAAGTTTTGGTTGCAAAGTAACTACAAATTATCTTACAACAATGTTCAAGTCACAAAAAACAAGAAGCATTAACGTAAAAAAGTAGCCAACCTTTTTTATTTAATTTCGATTAGCGTTGACGCAACAAAACTTTCTTCACTTTACCATCAGCATACTTGTTAATACAAACACCCTGACGAGGAGCAACGATTCGTTTGCCATCCAATGTATAAGTGCTTACCGGTTGTTTCTCATCCAATATCAGTACACTAGCAATGCCAGTACTCTCGTCATCGGCATCCTCCACAATAGCCTTGAAATCTTTCCAATAATAAGCAGCAGCATAAGCAGCCTTGCAACCTTTTTTCACATGAAGTACAGTCTTCTTATAATTGAACGAATTTTGGAAAAACATCGTATTGAGACTCTGGGGCATCTCACTATAGACATACATATCACTCAATGTTTTCATTCCCCGAAGCGTGTACCACGTAAGAACCGCCTTACTTGGGATATAGAGTCGTTCCAAAGATTCACAGCCACTAAGCATATAATCGCTCAAATTCCCCGTCACACTTTCAGGAATTCTTAATTCCTTAAGGGCTTTTAGACCAGCAAATGCTCCCGTCATACCATTTGATTTGATAGAAGTAACCGTAGAAGGGATGACTATATACTCTAATTTTTCAGCTCCAGAAAGCATCGGAGTAATTACCGTAATAGCTTCAGGAAAAGTAAAACTTTTAAGACCTGTTCCCTTGAAAGCGAAGTCTCCTATTTCAGAAACGCCAGAAGGCACATCAAACTGTTCCAAAGATTCGCAACCACGCAACATTCCTTTAGGAATCGCCATAAGATCCGCAGGAAGGGTAATGGAAATAAGGGAAGCACAATCTGCCAAAGCATAACTTTCTATGACTTGCACGGACGAAGGAAGCATCAGATTCTCTAAACTTGCACATCCACTGAACATATATGAGCCTATGGTATTATTGGCTGAATACAACGGAGCTTTCGTCTGATTCATAGGACTTCCTGTCAGAATAGTTCCATAAGCATCACCACCCTCGACGATGCTAGCTTCACTCAAATCCAATATTTTCAAGTTTGATTCCGCGGTTTCCGAAGAACTAACAAAATCTTCTTTAACAGAAAGATTATAACTACCTAGATTGTCTTCTTTCCCCATCATTTCTCGCAGACATTTCACATCCGTTCCGTTGATGGGTCCCTTAATTTTTAGATTAGTTATTAAGGGGCGCTGATCATCCGGCAACATATCATAGAGTGTACCTGCTTCTTTCAAATCTACAACCAACTGCGTGGTTAGCAAATTTGCCTGAGCATACGCTACTATAACAAGCATAAGAGCTACAAATAGAGTTAAGATTTTCTTCATACGTTCGTTTATATTATTAAAGGTTTTCAATATCATTATCATTTCTGATATTGCAAAGGTAGCGTTTTTGTCGATAAATCAGGATTCAATGGGTAAAAATGCTAAACCATAGCGTAAAAAAATGACGTATCATTCCGTAAAACGACACGTCAAATCATACAATCAGCTCATTATCAATCCATTTTCACTCCTTCTTTTTGGGAAGGTGAACACTGCGGAAAGCATTAGGAGTACAATGATGGCTTCCCTCAAAGACCCTTCGGAAAGTGGAGAGCGAATTGAAACCCGATTTCTCAGCTACCTCAACCAAGGAGTGTTGAGTGGTCAGCAAGAGCTCTTCGGCATGTTTGATTCTGAGATTATTCACATAATCATAGAATGTCAATCCATTTTCCTTATTGAAAAATCTACTGAGATAAGTACGGTTCGTTCCCACAAGCCGTGCCACATCCGACAACTTAAGACGTGGATTGAGGAACAGCTTTTCTTCGACAAACAATTTGTTGATAATCGCAGATATGTCTCCCTCCAATACCGGTTTACCTGTATCTCCATCACTTTGTGTTGCATCAGGCTCCTGCAACTCATCTAACACAGACTCATGCCTATACAGAAAGTAAGAGACTACCATCCACGCAACCAACGAACAGAGCATATAAGCATTGTCGAAATCTACATCAAACATATAGCAGCTCGCCGTCCAAACTATGAGAATGATGAAGAAGCAAGTGAGAATGCCCCTGAGCCAATGGAGATTGACATTTTCCTGATAAGAGAAACGCTCCTTGAGCTGGCGCTGATAACGAGCAATATAGAAGAACATCAGCACATAAGTGACGGTTCCATAAACGGCACCGCAACCAGCAAGAACATCAAACCAACAAACCTTGCGAGTGAAAGCATACACGACTAGAGGCAATATAAAGATTGCCTCATGCAAAATGCCTTTGCCCCAAGTAAGCCATCCTGGCTTCACCAACTCCATCAAGACGAACATGTAGAAAGGTATGATGACCATATCTATAGCATTCATCAGATACCAAATAGTCGATTGCGCACCAATGCCATCCACAAACAGCAACAAGTCCTTCAGGCATTCCATATCCAAGATAGCCATCAGACAAGTGATTAATCTAGAAAGCTTTTCCTTGTTCTTTCGATAGAACATCCAAACCATCATCGAATAGAACATCACGCACAATCCATAAATAAAGAAAGTAATATGCTCTGTCATTTTTTCATCTGAAACTTAAGTTTACCACCATTCAAAATATCCTTATGCGACAGTTTGTAACCCCAAAACGGTTTATCGTTCAAGCTCATCTTTTGGATATAGAAAGCATCCTTCGACACTCCATCCGCAGAAAGAATGAACTTCCTGCCGTTTTCCAGATTCAGCGTAACCTTGTCGAAGCTTGGAGTACCTATATAATAATAAGGTGTACCCGGACATACAGGATAGAATCCGATAGACGAGAACACATACCACGCCGACATCTGTCCTGCATCATCATTCCCCGACAATCCGCCCGGGGTGTCATTATATTCAGTCTGGAGAATATGATGCACCCGCTCCTGCGTTTTCTCAGGAGCCCCGGCAGCATCGTAAAGATAGGCTACCTGATGGCAAGGTTCATTACCATGCCAGTACCATCCGTTATCAAACATCTTGTCCAGTCGGGCTATCACCTTCTCGTTGCGAACAGGAATCTCGCCCTTCTTCTCCATCTTTCTTTCCGCCTTTTCTATCTGTTTTTCCTGCTTATCCATCGGTTTGCTGTTTCTGATTACCTCAAACAATCCTTCCGGGTTCTGCGGAACATACCAGGTATAATGACAGGTAGCACCCTCGGTGATGTAACTCTTGCGGTGCACCAGGTCTTCATTATTCTCCCACTTGCCATTCTCGTATCTGCCATCTGCCCATCCCGTAGCAGGATTGATGACATTGCGCCAGTTCTCGGAACGGCGCATCAGATCGTTGTAATCCTCCAGATACTTCTGTCGCAGAGTAGCATCCTGACAGGAATCATGCAGCGCCTTCGCCATCTGTGCCACGGCATAATCATCATAGGCATACTCCAGGGTACGGGAAGTCTGCTCGTTGGTATGAAAGGCTTCCTCCACCATATCCTCCAACGGAATATAGCCATTATCCATATACGAACGGATGGCACGGCGACCCTTTCCATCCCGATAATCCTTCGCCAGATAAGGAGTAGAGAAAGCATTGAGTCGCATTCCCTCGTAAGCCTTGGCTGCATCAAAATTGCGAATGCCCTTGACATACGCATCGGCAAGAGCCGCACCCGAATGATCGCCAATCATCGCCGCCGTATAACTGTTCCAGCATGGGAAGATAGGCATCCAGCCGCCTTCCTTGTACATCTGAACCAGAGACTGCATCATCTCGCCCGACATCTTCGGAGTGATGAGACTATAGAGCGGCAACTCTGCACGATAGATGTCCCACATGGAGAAATCGCCAAATTTGCGAAGATAAGAATAGGCAGGAACAGCATAGCCCTTGGAACTCAGGGTTGCATTGCCCATCTTCACGGTACCTGTAGAAAACTCCGGATAATCGCCATTCACATCACTCATTTCATGAGGGAGGAAGGATGCACGGTAGAGAGCACCATAAAACTGGTTGACCTTGCCAGCATCCTTGCTTTCCACATCAATGGTATGAAGTCGGTCGCACCAGATTCCGGCAGCATACTCCATCATGCTGTTGAAATCCAACCCGCCATACATATAGTTTTCAGCATTGAGATTCTCCACGGCATTGTCGCGGGATGTAAAGGATGTACCCAACATCCACTCCATCGCCTTCCCCGATCTGCCACGGAAGGTGAGCCAGGCGCCAATGCGAGGTTTGCCCTGCACCTTCAAACCTCTTACCATCTTCCTATCGCCCTCGAAAACACCGTAATCCACCAAGTCCTTCTCATCGTAAGCCAAGACGAAATGTCCGGAGAAACCAGCCGGTTTTCCCCATCCCTGATAGATGCGATGCACCGGATTATAACCATATACGATATGATTGATGGTATCAATCTCGATGTATCCCTGTCCTTCATCACTGTTCGGATTGATGACAAGATGAACCAGCTCATCCTGCTCCGGAGTAACACGGAGAAAGGAGGTATGACTCAAGGCTGTCATCTCTGCCTTCAGATGTTCATCCTTCAGGCGGACAGCATAATAGTGAGGATGAGAGACTTCATCTTCATGACTGAATGCCGTAGCTCTCTGTTCTGGCTGAAGGCGGAGCTTTCCACCAAGCGCAGCCACCGTGAAAGAGCCATAATCCTGCGTACATCCGCCCACCAGCCAGTGGCTGCAGCGGAAGCCCTGCAGATGGGTATCCTTATAATAATAAGGTGCGATACATTTCTGTTCCGTATCCTGCGTCTGAGGAGTCCAGAAGTTCTGACCATTCGGAACGAGAACGGCAGGGATAGTTTGTCCATGTTCCTCACTACCCTTTCCGAACATACCCGCAGTCTGGGTATTTGCCTGTGCCGTACCCACCATCGTATTGATGGCATTGAGCTGGCGGATATGTTCCAGGCGATGAATCCGCTCATGCATTTCCTGCTTCCAGGCATTCCAGGAATAGTAATGCGTACCATAGATCACCTGTCCTACGGGAGAAAGCATGATATCCCGCTCATTGAGCATGAACTTCACCAGCACGCTATCCTTCGCATTCTTATAGAATATCATCTGGAGATTGGCAGCCATCGGAACTACGCGATCCATCTTTTCCATTTCATCTCCCAAAACCACCAGACTTGCCTCTTCACGTGCTCCTGCCGGAGGAACATTTACATCAAAGAGAAGAGACAGAAGACGGTAAAGGGCTGTATCATGACCAAAGCGAAGCGTAGCCGATGACTTGACAGAACGCAAAGCCCGATCTGCCTCCGCCTCGATATTCTGCCATAAGGAGATAGCACTACGGGCAGGAATATCCTCATTCGTAGCAACGGTACCATTGTTGATGGCCATCCGAAGGTTATTGGCTTCATAGATGGCACGGAACTCATCATCGGTGAAAAGTGCATTCAAGCCATCTTCTATATCCTGCGGATAAGAAGAGAAGTTCAAGCCCACATCCTGAATGGAAGAAGCCACCGTATGCATCTCGGTCATCAGCTTCAGGGGTTCATCCACCTTAGAGACATCCTTAAACAACTGAAGAAGGAAACGGCGAGGTGAAACCTGAGCCTGCACATGGGTACGGTTCTCCAAAGCCTTCACTTCGGGAGAGACATACGCTATCCAAGCCATATCGGCAGAATCGGTCTTGACATCCAGATTCAAGCCTGGCTGAAGGCTATGCAATTCCGAAGTAAAAGCCTGCATACTCTTGGCGCATCGATCCACCACACTGGAACGAGCCTTTACCGCATTGCCCGCAGCAAAGATCTGCGGATAACGCTCAAACATACGATGAGCGATGCCCTGATGCTGAAGAGCCCCCAGCTTGCTCAGTTTTCCACCGTTACCTCTGGCATTTTCCCATACACGCTGCAGCATTCCCTTCACCTGCAAACCCAGTGGAGTGAGATTACTCTCATCTTCAAAATGCTTGCAGATCCAGACATACCGATCATCCTTCGGCATCCAACGGGAACCATGGCGACCATAATGGCTGATATAAAAGGGTGCATATCCCTGAGGAACATTCAGAGAATCAGACATCACATAAGTAGTCGTACCAAAAGTTCCTGTCTTGGCAGAAGGACCTTCCGGATAAGCATAATAGACGCCACCCATCTGCTGGCGGGTCTGAGCTTGCACAGATAGCACGCAAGCCAAAGAGATATATAATAATGTTACTTTTCTATTCATATAATATATGAAACGGAGAATACTCCTATTTATTGTTTTTCCAACCTCCAATCAATTCCTAAAGGATTTCCATCCATACGCAGCACCCAAGGGAGACCGAGATTCACTGCAATCTGCATCACAGTTTCATCCTGTTCAGCCTTGACGGTGATGCTCTTTTCATCTGCTGATATTTTCCGCCATAAAATCCCATTATAGACAAAGGATCCGTTTGCCTGAAGCTGGCGCAGCGCCTTTCGGGAGATAAACAGGAAGGTGCCGTCACGCATACCCTTGTTGGGGCCCATATCGCACACATAGAGATTCCTGCCTTTCTGCGGACTATCCCAACAGAAGCCATCAACCTCATCCACCACCTTGCGAGGAATCAGATAGAGAGATTGATTACATTTCAATATAAGCGTATCAGCCATACTCGTAGAATCTACTCCTACCTCCCAGTTACGATACTGTCGGTTGAGAATGAAGCGGGCCACATACTGCGTTGGAATAGTTATCAAATACTTATCCACAGGCTGTGCAAAAACTGTGGATTTCTCTTTTTCTTTCATTATCAGCAGTTTCTGCGTTTTATCAACACCCTTTTCCTCAGTTTTGAAATCAGGAAGAATAAGTTTTCCACCATTTATCAACACATCGTGAGTTATGAACATCTGCTTCCACAGCTCTCCTTCTTTCACCACCTTCAGGTCCTTGCCATTCGATAGATGGATGGTATATTCAGAAATCATCGGCGAACCTACGATATAGAGATTCTGACCGGCTATCGGATAGAATCCCAGCATATTGAAAACGAGCCAGGACGACATTGCTCCCCCATCATCATTACCCGGCAAACCGTCAGGAGAATCATCATAGTTATCATTCACAATCTGCTGGATTCGCAGAATGCTCAAGTCCGGGCGTTCTACCCAATGATACAGGTAAGGAGTCATGAAGCTCGGTTCATTCGCCACATTGAAATGACCATTGGCGAAGAAGGTATCCAACCGTCGGATGAAAGCATCCTTTCCTCCACAAACCTCTATCAGTCCCGGAACATCGTGCGGAATACTGAGACTATATTCTGCCGACAAGGCCTCGTAGAAGAAGGTTGACCACCATGGAAGATACCAGGGTGCCACCTTGGTATCCGGACGATAAGGAATCACAGGATGATAGACCTTCGACTTGCCCCAAGGCACAGAGTCGAGCCATCTGCCATCCGCATCTCTCGGCATGATAAATCCCTTCATCCCCTGCCATTCATAATCAGAGCGCCAGAGGTTGCGCCAGTTATGCGAACGCTTCATATACTTATCGTAGAGTTCCGGAAAGCCCAATCCTTTTGCCACCTGGGCAATACACCAGTCATCATAGCTATACTCCACGGTACGGTTGCCGGCACGGTCTATTCCATACGGAATATAGCCCAACGTGTTATATTCCATCAATCCACCTCTGCCATGCTTTTCCTCAGGCACACTGCCCACAAAGCCATCATCATCCGTCGGCGGCACTTCGGCATCCTTGATCATTGCTTTCAGCGCCAGCTGATAATCGATACCCTTCATTCCTTTCGCGAAGGCATCGGCTATGACTATATCCGCATTGCTGCCACCCTGCGTTCTGCCGTTCCAGTTGCCACTTCTAGCATCAGGCATATAACCATCATACTTGTAGATATTGAGCAGAGAATTGACCATATCGCGCTGCTGGGGTTCCTCAATCAAGGTTAGCAAAGGCATGGAAGTACGATAAGTATCCCAGATGGCATAGTAATCATCATAATAAGGCGTAGCGGAGAAATGAGGGTTTTCACCCGACTTATCCACAGGCATCAGCATCGTATGATAAAGGGCTGTATAAAACATCCGCTTCTGCTTTTCGGTGCCTGAGATTTCTATCTTTCCCAACTTTCCGTTCCAGGCTTTCCGCACATTCTTCAACTGGGTATCGAAGCCACAAGACGGGATATTCCGCCTTGCCTGGGCAATACTGATATGCGAAATACCGACCTTCAGATTGACGACACTTTTCGAGAAGGCAACATCCAATCTTGTCTTTGATTCCTTCACCTTATTATATAGAGGCGCTTCGCTATTAGATAAAGGCACATCGCTATTAGATAAAGGCACATCACTCTGCAAATAGAAATATACAGTATAAGGGCCACCATTGTTCCAGCCACCCCTTACAGTACTCCATCCTGAGACGGCATATTTTCCATCACAAGTAACATACGAATCCACATACTGCTGAGTTTCGCGCTTATCTGGAATCGTGTCTATACCCAGGAAGGTAGCCACATCTATCAGGAGTTTTCCCTTCTGTTTCCTGCCATAATCCAGGCGATAGAAGGCACAACGTTCTGAAGCGGTAATCTCCGTCCGGATTCCATTTTCAAAAGTACAGGCATAATATCCCAAGGCAATCTTCTCATCCACCCGTTTCTGGATGATGTCCCCTGCATCCAAGAAAGGCTGGATAAGAATATTGCCATACTTCTGTCCACCCCCGGTTCCGCTGACGTGCATCTGCGAGAATCCCTTGACAGGCTCAGGCATCGGCGCCCATCCCGCATTCGGCATAGACACGGCATCCGGCCCCGGCTTCGCCATACCGTATGGCATACAAGGTCCGGGGAAAGTTCTACCCAATCCCTCACTGCCGATACGTGGATCTACGTATCGGGAATAATCTTGCGCCATCAACGAGGATAGCCCGAGGACGCAATATAATGCTAAGGCCAAGATTCGCTTCATTATTGGTTTCTGGATTTTAAGATTTAAATAAATCATCAAATGATTGAGTTACCACGCTGAAAGTGCGCCAAAATCTTCAATTTCACCACATTTTGGCGCAGCTATAACGCCATTTGAATGCGATTCATCAAGACCTCCACATATCCATGACTCATCACCAATGCCTTGCTGGAAGTTTTCTTGGTTCCATCTTTCTTCGCAAAAGGGAAACAAACATTCAGCGACCATGTTTCGTTCACAGTATATGGGGGATGCTTGTCGAAATCCTCATCCAGCATGGCACTCCAAATACCATCATCAACTTTCGTCACCTCATAATTTGGAACGACAATCGTCAGTTTGACCTGTTCATCTTTGATGTCGCAACGCACAAGAGGGCGAATATTGACACAATAAGAGGAATAACCACCCGAGTGATAAGCAATGCCAGGCAAATAACCCTTTGCCATGATAACCCCCAATTCCTTGTCTGCCATCTCTATCGATGAACTAGCATTGCTAAAGGTTTTCAGAAACCAATAATTCAAATCGACAAAGAGTTCATTTTTACTCTTGCCTCGCACCGAGATGGTTTTCTCAAACGTCAAAGCATTGTCCTTGTCCAACGTATCTTTTTCGCCAAGATAAAGAGCAATGTCTTTCCATCTTTTTCCATATTGATTAATCACGTAGGTCTCGACCTCTTTACGGCTCAATGTTTGAGCATCTACAGCTAGCAAGCCTGCCAACCACAGTAATAACAACAATAGATTTCTTCTCATAATCAAACAGTTTTATCAAAATGAAACAAACTTCATCTAACAATTAGAAAAAAGGGAGTGGCAGAATCCACCACTCCCCCTTTATCATCATTCAACCAATTAATATCCAGGATTCTGTTTCCACTTAGGATTTGTATCCAACTGATTTTTCTTATGCAATGGGAAGATACGACGAGTCTTGTCAAAGTTCGCATTTTCGAAGCCTTTCTTGTGGAAGCAATACTCATCCTCGAAATGACCAAAGCGAATCATATCCATACGACGAAGGTTCTCATCAAAGAACTCACGACCACGCTCCTCATAAATTTCATCCAAAGATGGGGTATGATCAAGCTCCGGCGCATGAACGTATGAACGGATCTGATTGAAAAGACTAAGAGCTGTATCTCCACCTGTTGCCGATGCACCACGTGCAATAGCTTCAGCCTTCATCATCAAAATGTCGGCATAACGTATCAGAGGAATGTCGTTAGACTGATTACGTCCATTCTTAAAGTCCTCATTGCTAACAAACCATTTCACAGAACGAGCGCCCTGGCGCCAGCCTTCCACATTATCTCCTGCATCAAGCTCAGAACTCTGCTTCACCAACTTAATGTTTGTTTCCAACACCAATGGATTACCATTGCGATCCTTACAAATCTGGTCGGTAGGAAGGAGTGTCTCCGGGTCATATACATGTACAGTACCCTGAAGCACCATCGTATTACGCTCATCACCTTCCAGATTGAAGCGAGCAGCAGCCTCAGGAGTTACAGTTATATACGCACCACCAGAGTTAGACATGGCTGTGCCATAATAACTAGGAGCCAACTTCTTGATATCCTTATAAGAATGCGAACGACCATACTGCATACCAGTAGCATCCAATGTATGGTAAGGCATTACATAGATGAAGTCCTTAATTTCTCCCTTTTCCACCAACTCGGTATTATTAGGAGCAAACTTGAAGCGATAAGCTGCAGGTCCCAGGGCAAACTTACCTGCATTGATGATCTTATCACAAGCCTCTACACAGGCATTCAACTTTTCATTGCTGTAATTGGCTGCATCATATTGATCAACGGAAGCTGCTGTATAAACAGGCCAGTTGATATACAAGCGAGCCAAAAGACCGTATGCCATATACTTATTTGGTTTACCATAGTTCTCTCCGGTAGTTTCCTCTGGAAGTTGATCTGCTACAGCCAGGAGTTCACTCTCTATCCACTTGGCAACATCTGCGCGAGGCTGGCGGGCAGTAATATCCACCCCATTCTTCTCGCAATAGACCTTATCTACGATAGGAGCATCACCAAAGTTGTCCATTTCCAGATAAGTGAAGTAAGCACGGACGGCACGAGCTGCAGCCACATACTTAGGATCAGCATCAGAATCGATAACCTCATTGGCTTTCACAACACCCTCACCCAATACATTCATCCAGTCAATGGTAGCGCACTCATCTGTAAAATTATGCAAAGACGTATTGGCGTATGCATAAGTATCCAGCCAGTTTCCACTATACGACAAAGCCGTAAACTCATCACTTGACAGGGCCTGTGCCTCCATATAACGGCGGCCAAAGCACTCTCTCATCTGAAAATAGATACCCGCCATCTTGGAAACAATAGCCTCCTCCGTACCAGGATATTTCGTATATTGAGAATCTACCGGTACATCCAAGTCTGTACAACTCACAGCCAAAGTAGCTAAACTAGCCGCGAACAAAGTCTTTATATTTAGTTTCATATTCTAAGCGTATTTAAATGTTGTTAGAAATTGATTTTAGCACCCACCATAATCGTACGAGTATGTGGATAATTACTCCAACGATAATCCACACCAGGGTCGATTCCACCAAGATTAACCTCTGGATCCAATCCCTTGTAGCTTGTAATAGTGAAGACGTTATTGGCATTAACATACAACTGAAGGCTGTTCAACCATCCGTCCAAATTGCGGAAAGTATAACCCAAGGATAGGTTCTGCAAGCGAACATAAGAGCCATTCTCTATGAACTTATCTGATGGAATGTTAGAACTGGTATCAGTTGCCGGACGGTCGGTAATAAACTCCTTCAATACATTCTTGCCACCAGCAAAGAAGTCTGGTGCAGTATAGTGAGCTCGGAGACCATTATAAATCTTATTGCCAAACACACCAGTAAAGAAGAAGGAAGCACTCCAGTTCTTATAACTGAAACTATTGTTCCATCCCACATTCAACTTTGGCTGTGCGCAACCCGTGATTGTACGGTCTTCAAATGCTGGCGACTTAGTAGTCTTGCCATTGCGCTCACCTGTAGCCTTATCATGCTCATAATATACAGAAATACCATCCTCGTCGTAACCAGCAAACTCGTAGGTGAAGAACGTACCCAAAGGCTGACCTTCCATAATCTGCTGTGTATAACCATAGGCAGACACGCCAGCCACCATAGGATCACCCTGAGTAAAGATTGCTGTACTATACTTCTCATTAGTCAACTTCTTTACCTTATTCTTATTATGAGAAAGGTTCAGAGTTGTTGTCCATGTAAAATTCTGATTCCGTACAGGAATTGCATTGATAGAGAACTCAACACCACGATTGCTGATTTCACCCACATTGGCTACGATCGTACTATAAGGATAAACGAAAGAAGATACTGGATAATTCCAGATCAGATTCTTGGTATTCTTGTCGTAATACTCGATAGATCCATTGATACGACCATCGAAGAAGGCATAATCCAAACCAATGTTCAACATACTGGTTTTCTCCCACTTCAAATCCGGATTAGCTAACTTGGTAGCCACCAATGTAGCATAATTCTTACCATTGATGGTAGATATAGAACCATTCGCACCATAGGTAGCTACAGCAGTATATGCACCAAATCCCAAAGCATTACCACTTACACCATAACCCACACGAAGCTTCAGGTTAGACAGTTTCAAGGCATCCTTCAAGCCATCCATGAATTTCTCTTCAGTGACATTCCAAGCTCCTGATACGGATGGGAAATATCCCCACTGATGACCATCACCAAACACAGATGATCCATCGCGACGAATGGTAGCCTGCAACATATAACGGCTATTGTATGAATAAGACAGACGACCATAGAAAGAGATATTACGAACAGTCTCCTTCGTACCGCTCTCCACTGCAGTCATGCCATCAATAGTACCAGCATACTTCAACTGATTCCATCCCAATTTATCATCGAAGAAATTATGAACGGTCAATCCAAAGCCATCATTGTTAACACGCTCCTCCCAAGAGTAACCTGCCATCAAGCCCAACTTATGTACCTTATTGAAAGTAGCATCATAGTTGATGTAAGTCTCGAAAGTCTGGTCATGTCCTTGATATGTGCTACGGTTGGCACGTCCCTGATAATCGCTGATACCATTGAGCTGGGTGTTATGAGAATCGTATGCACTATAGGTACGCTGCTTATTACTATACTGATAGTTGACATTCCAAGTCAAACCCTTGACAATATTAGCCGTAGCCTTTGCGATAAACTGCATACGTTTCCACTCGAACTCAGAAGAATCCTCTGCAATGAGGGATAGCGGGTTATAGTTTTTAGAACCATCACCCTTACTCCAAGAGCCATCCTCATTTCTAACAGGAGTAGTAGGGTTAAAATAGTTCATTGCATCTAGTACAGAACCGCCCTCATTATTCATAGGCACTCCCTCGTGCTTACCATACATGGCATTCAAGCCTGCAGAAAGGTCCAAATGGTCTTTCAAAACCTTAGAACTTACCAAAGAGCGGAAATTGATACGGTGCATATCAGTTCCCTTGATGATACCCTCACGATTGTTATAATTCAGGGAAGTCATATAGGTAGTCTTCTTGCTGCCACCATTGATGGAAAGGTTGTGGTTATGGCTGATACCTGTACGAAGTACCTCCTTCTGCCAATCGGTAGAAGCCCCATAGTCATAAGCATAATCCAAATTGTTAGCCTTTACATAGCCCCGAATATCATCGGCAGAAGCCATATCCAAAGTCTTGGAAATATGGTCGAAACCTACATAACCAGAGTAAGATACGTTCACACGCTCCTGATTGTTCTTGCCTTTCTTGGTGGTAATCATAATCACACCATTGGCTGCTTTGGAACCATAAATAGCTGTAGCAGAGGCATCGCGGAGTACATCAATACTCTCGATATCGTCAGGAGCCACCATTGAAATATCCACTCCCGGGATACCATCTATCACATAATAAGGCTGCATAGCCTCTCCGGTTCGAAGAGAGGAAGCACCACGAAGAGTCATGCTGGTAGAACCACTAGGGTCGCCAGAAGAAGTTACCACCAATCCTGGCACCTTACCCTGAAGCATCTGGGCAGGGTCTGTATAAACTCCCTTGTTCAAATCCTTAGCATTCACTGTTGTGATAGAAGAAGTTACATCCTTACGGCGCATCGTACCATAACCTACCACAACCACCTCGTTGAGGGCAGTGTTATCTTCATCCAACACAATCTGACTATTGCCACTTGCCTTAATAGTCTTTGACGTAAAACCGATGTAAGTGAGCTTTAACTTAGCACCAGGCTTCACATTCAAGGTATAGTTACCATTCATATCGGTAACCGCACCATTGTTAGTACCAACCTCCATGACGCTTACGCCTATGAGAGGTTCGCCATTGGCATCTTTCACGGTGCCGCTGACCTTACTTTGTGCAAATGTGAATGTGCTCACCAGCAGAAGGGCGGAAGAAAGCAATACTCTTTTCATGCTTCTTCCATTTGTCTTTTGTACTATTTGCATAACTACTAGATTTTGTTATAAATAATCGGATGCAAAGGTAGTACTACCTTATTACACCTGTTTAAGATTTTAGTTTCAATTCTATGAAAAGATTGTTTTTCTAGTCATCTATACCGAAAGTCTTTCCTCCATAGTG
This sequence comes from Prevotella sp. AM23-5, assembly GCF_003473645.1. Classification (NCBI taxonomy): domain Bacteria; kingdom Pseudomonadati; phylum Bacteroidota; class Bacteroidia; order Bacteroidales; family Prevotellaceae; genus Prevotella; species Prevotella sp. AM23-5. The sequence goes on from NZ_QUCG01000053.1 coordinate 20,330, forward strand.
TACTTTCGGTCCAACCTGTACTCTCAGATCATCAATCTCTACATCCCTGGCATTCTCTACATAGACTCCATATACCTTATTATATATAAAGCCCTCGCCACGACATGGGCGCTTATCATACACGCCGCCATCATAGCCTGTCAGTTTCTTCAAGTTAAGATGTATATTGTTGAGATAGATATTGTTTACCTTATCCGGAGTATCTCCGCCGATAAAGCATCCGTTTTCTGAAGTGGCATAAATATGATTGAAGTAGATATGGCTCACCTCGCCACATCTTCCTACCGTCTGACCTTTAGGGAATCGCCAGTTGGCATCCTTGTGATTTCCATTGGCACGAGGGTAAGAAGTAACGTAAATAGGTTCTGCCTTACCCCACCATACATCGCTCCACAGCTGGCAATCCAGAATGATGTTAGAGAAAACCACATTGCTCACGGTTCCCTCATCACGGTTCTGAATACCGAGACCACGGTTGCTACCTTTGATTACACAATTATCGATAACCACATTATAGATGGAATCCATATTCTCGCTGCCAATCTTCACGGTACAGCTACGGCTCTCCATCACACAATTCGTTACAACGATGTCGTGGCAAGAACCATACTCTTCAAACTCACGACGGTTCTTCAGGCAGATAGCATCATCGCCACTGGTGATATGACAATTGGCAATGCGCACATTCTTGCTATGATCGATATCAATGCCATCACCATTACGGATCTTAAGATTGTTGAGCAGACTGATGCCATCAATCACAGCCCCATCACATCCAATGAGATGCACCGTCCAGTAAGCACCTTCCCGAATGGTAATATCACGGATATTGAGATTCCTGACTCCCATCAGGGTAAGCACGTGCGGACGGGGATCGAAAGTAGTGACCGGTTTGAGTTCGTAACTATCAAAAAGTTCAGCACCCATAAACTTGATACCATTGCCATGAATCGTACCATGCCCAGAGAACGAAAGATTCTCCACATCCTTCGCCCATATCCACATCATTCCCTCACCCTCGTTCTTACCGAAGGCGCTGAGATGATAGATACTTTCATCAGGATTGGCTTTCCAGACGGAATTGGTTTCAAGAACGATGTTCACATTCGACTTCAACTGTACGGGTCCTGAAAGGAAAGTATGATTGGCGGAAAAGACCACATCTCCCCCTCCGGCATTCGTACAAGCATCCACAGCTTTCTGAATGGCGATAGCGTCATCACTGATTCCGTTACCTCGAGCACCGAAATCCATCACATTGAAGTTACGACCATAGAGAATACAGGGTATGGTTAGTAAAATCAATAAGTTTAGCGTTAATTTATTCATCGGCTTAAAGATTAGTTGCTGCAAAAATAAACAAAAAAATAATAAATGCAAGTTTTCAAGTAAAAAAATGCAAGAATCAACAAAAAATCCTTCTTTTATTCCTGCAACCCACTTTTATAATGATTTCAAACGTTTATATAATGCCAAAGGAAACACCAGGAAACAAGCCAAAGCTATTCGATACAGTAGCCCAGGTACGTCGTATGCATATTTATACTGCATATTTCTTGTATATTTCTGTCATTCTACAACAAATTATCGTAAATATGCAAATTTTATACGTATTTTCTTGGCGTTTTCATATATTTATTGTAATTTTGCAATCACAAACGAATAAAAATACAGCGTATGAAAGTAAAGAACAATAGATTAGAAGCATTAAAGATGCTTATCTCCAGCCAAGAGCTAAGTTCGCAGGAACAACTCTTGCAAGCTTTGCACAAAGAAGGATTTGAGATAACGCAAGCCACATTGAGCCGCGACCTCAAGCTGCTCAAGGTAGCCAAGGCTGCTTCATCCAGCGGAAAATACGCATACGTTTTACCTAATGATGCGCTCTACAAACGTGTCACTCACCCTATGTCCATCAGCAAGATGGGACTGAGTACGGGATTTCAATCCATCAATTTCTCAGGCAACATGGTAGTTATCAAGACACGTCCGGGATATGCGAGCAGTATCGCCTACAACATCGACAACAGCGATATTCCTCAAATCCTAGGAACCATCGCAGGAGATGACACCATCTTCCTGGTCAAGAAGAAGGGTACTGCAGAAGAGGAAATCATCGACATCTTGTCGGAAGTGATTCCGGAGCTCAATCATAGATATTAATTGATGGTTGACAGGTATTATAACAACAGATTACAAAATAAGAACATTCAAAATATAAAGAGAAAATGGAAGAAGTTAAAGTAATGGTGGCTGACGAAAGTCACATCAAGTACATCGACACCATTCTGACTACAATTGCAGAAGCTGCAAAGAAGCGTGGTTCTGGTATCGCCAAGCGTTCACCAGAGTATGTTGCCACCAAGATGCGCGAAGCCAAGGCGGTCATCGCTCTCCAGGACGAGAAGTTCGCAGGTTTCAGCTACATCGAGACATGGGGCAACAAGCACTATGTCACCACATCAGGTTTGATCGTTCACCCAGACTTCCGTGGTTTGGGATTGGCTAAGCGCATCAAGAACCTGACTTTCACGCTCGCCCGACAGCGATGGCCTCATGCCAAGATTTTCTCTTTGACATCCGGTTCGGCTGTCATGAAGATGAACACCCAGTTGGGTTATCTTCCTGTTACCTTCGCCGACCTGACCGATGATGAGTCATTCTGGCGTGGTTGCGAGGGTTGCATCAACGTAGATGTGCTCCATCGTACCAACCGCAAATACTGCATCTGCACCGCCATGCTCTTCGACCCAGAAGAACATCTGCCTATCAAGCTTCCTCAGGAGGTAATTGAAAGAATCAGAAAGATTGACGGTCCATCGGCAGAAATTTAAATCCTTATATATAATAAGGTATTGGCAAGAATGCCATCTAAACATTATTCACCACATATTAAACATAAAATAAAATGGCAAATAAAAAAGTTGTAGTCGCTTTCAGCGGCGGTCTCGATACATCATACACAGTAATGAAGTTGACCCAGGATGGCTGGGATGTTTATGCAGCATGCGCTAACACAGGTGGTTTCTCTGCCGAGCAGTTGAAGACCAACGAGGAGAACGCATATAAGTTGGGTGCAAAGGCATACGTCACTCTCGACGTTACCCACGAGTATTACGAGAAATCATTGAAATACATGATTTTCGGTAATGTGCTCCGAAACAACTGCTACCCTATCTCTGTATCTTCTGAGCGTATCTTCCAGGCTATCGCCATCGCTCGTTACGCCAAGGAGATTGGTGCAGATGCTATCGCTCACGGAAGTACAGGTGCCGGCAACGACCAGATTCGTTTCGACATGACCTTCCTGGTGATGGCTCCTGGTGTAGAAATCATCACCTTGACACGTGACAAGGCTCTTTCTCGTAAGGAGGAGGTTGACTACCTGAACGAGCACGGCTTCTATGCAGACTTCACCAAGTTGAAGTATTCATATAACGTAGGTATCTGGGGAACCAGTATCTGCGGTGGTGAGATTCTCGACCCAACCCAGGGTCTCCCTGAAGAGGCTTATCTGAAGCACGTTACTGCCAAGGAAGAAGAGGCTGAACTGAAGATTACCTTCGAGAAGGGTGAGATTGTGGCTGTCAACGGCGAGAAGTTTGATGACAAGGTGGCTGCCATCCAGAAGATTGAGGAGATTGGTGCATCTTACGCTATCGGTCGCGACTGCAACGTGGGTGACACCATCATCGGTATCAAGGGTCGTGTAGCTTTCGAGGCTGCAGCTCCTAAGCTCATCATCGAGGCTCACCGCCTGTTGGAGAAGAGCACATTGAGCAAGTGGCAGCAGTACTGGAAGGATCAGGTAGGCAACTGGTACGGAATGTTCCTCCACGAGAGCCAGTATCTGGAGCCAGTAATGCCGGATATTGAGGCAATGCTGACTTCTTCTCAGCGCAACGTAAACGGTACAGCTATTCTGAAGCTCCGTCCATACAGTTTCCAGACTGTAGGTATCGATTCACCAGACGATTTGACCAAGTCTAAGCTCGGTGAGTATGGTGAGATGCAGCACGGTTGGACCGCAGAGGATGCGAAGGGCTTCATCAAGGTAAGCTCTACCCCACTCCGTGTTTATTATGGTATGCACCCTAACGAGGAAAGATAAATTATGATTAGAGTAGGTATTTTAGGAGCAGCTGGTTATACAGGAGGTGAGTTGATTCGCCTCCTTATCAACCATCCTGAGGCAGAGATTGTATTCGCCAACAGCGAGAGTAACTCAGGCAACCTGGTGGCTGAAGTTCACGAGGGATTGTATGGCGAGACTGACTTGAAGTTTACCGCCGAGATGCCTTTCGACCAGGTGGATGTCATCTTCTTCTGCTTCGGTCACGGCAAGAGCGAGGCGTTCCTGAAGGAGCACAATGTTCCGGAGAACGTGAAGATTATCGATTTGGCACAGGACTTCCGTCTTGCCCCAGAGACTGTGGTTGCTACCCAGCAGCCAACCCCAGCCGCTCACGATTTCGTATATGGTCTTCCAGAAATAAATGAATCAAAAATAGCCGTAGCTCAGCACGTGGCAAACCCAGGTTGTTTTGCAACCTGCATTCAACTTGGTTTGTTGCCTGCTGCCAAGATGGGCCTCATCAACAGCGATGTTTCTGTTAATGCCATTACCGGTAGCACCGGCGCTGGTCAGAAGCCAGGCGCCACTACCCATTTCTCATGGCGCAACAACAACATGAGCATCTACAAGGCATTCAACCATCAGCACGTACCAGAGATTCGTGAAAGTCTGAAGCAGACACAGGGCTATCTCGATGCAGCCATCGACTTCATCCCTTACCGTGGCGACTTCGCCCGTGGCATCTTCGCTACAGAAGTGGTAAAGACCGACAAGCCTATCGAGGAAATCGTGGCAGGTTACAAGGAGTTCTACAAGGATGCCAAGTTTACCCACTATGTGGATAAGGCTATCGACCTGAAGCAGGTGGTGAATACCAACAAGTGCCTGGTTCATGTAGATAAGTATGGTGATAAACTCCTCATCACTTCCTGCATCGACAATCTCTTGAAGGGTGCTGTAGGTCAGGCTGTTCAGAACATGAACATCATGTTTGGTCTCGACCAGACAGCAGGTTTGAAACTCAAGCCATCAGCATTTTAGATAAAAGAATTCGGAAGAACGGATGAAAAATCATTCGTTCTTCTATCATAAAAAATAGTTTGTAATAAGATAACTCTATGAGTTGTCTTTCTTAAAACATAGATTTAACATGAAACTTTACGACGTATATCCTCTTTTCGATATTAATATTGTAAAAGGACAAGGCTGCAAGGTATGGGACGACAAGGGTCAAGAATATCTCGACCTCTATGGCGGTCATGCCGTTATCAGCATCGGTCATTGCCATCCTCACTATGTGGAGATGCTCACCAACCAGTTGAACAACCTGGGTTTCTATTCCAACTCTGTCATCAACAAGTTGCAGGTGAAACTCGCTGAGCGTTTGGGCAAGATAAGCGGTTATGAAGATTATCAGTTCTTCCTCATCAACTCGGGTGCCGAGGCAAACGAGAATGCCTTGAAGCTGGCTTCATTCACCAACGGAAGAACCCGCGTGCTCTCTTTAGAAAAGGCATTCCACGGCAGAACTTCCCTTGCCGTAGAGGTAACCAATAATCCAAAGATCATCGCTCCAATCAATGACAATGGTCACGTAACCTATCTTCCTATCAACGATTTGGAGGCTTGGGAGAAGGAACTTGCCAAGGGCGATGTATGTGCTTGTATCATCGAAGCCATCCAGGGCGTAGGTGGTTGCAACATGGTAACTCCTGAGTTTGCCCAGGGATTACAGGCTGCCTGCAAGAAATACGGCACCTTCCTGATTTGCGATGAAATCCAGTGCGGTTATGGCAGAAGCGGTAAGTTTTTCGCTCACCAGTGGTTGGGCATCAAGCCAGATCTCATCACCGTAGCCAAGGGTATCGGCAATGGTTTCCCTATGGGTGGCGTGTTGATTTCTCCTGAGTTTACTCCTGTATATGGTCAGTTGGGTACTACCTTTGGTGGCAATCATTTGGCATGTACTGCCGCTCTCGCCGTTCTCGATGTATTTGAGAAGGAGAACCTGGTACAGAATGCGCATGAGGTTGGTGAATATCTCATCGCCCAGCTGAAGGAGTTGCAGAAGCGCAACAGCCATATCACGGAGGTTCGTGGCCGTGGTTTAATGGTAGGAGCCGTACTCGACATTCCTCACAAGGAAGTTCGCAGCAAACTCATCCACGAGCAGCACTGTTTCACCGGTTGCGCTGGCACCAACATTCTCCGTATCCTCCCTCCACTGGTATTGACCAAGGAGAATGTCGATGACTTCATCGGAAGATTGGAAACCGTATTGAAGGAAGTATAAATCCATTGAGATAAGGATATAAAGAAAACTCAACCCATAAAAGAAATAGGAATCACTCCTATCGTGAGCAGCAAGCCCTTTGCGGTTTGCTGCTTTTTTGTTTCCCTTATAGGAAAAGTGTAGTTTTATCTTGGTTATTTCGTAGGAAAAGTGTATATTTGCAGCCGTAATCCTTGGAATGGTGTATAAAACAGCTGCACTTATTCGCATCTTAATATGGCAAATAATATTAAACAGGCTTATAAACATATAAAATGACAACAGACAATAAAGACAACAGGCTCTCAATAGAGAACAGCGATTATGCCGAGATACTGCGACACGCTGTCGCAGTAATTGAGCATGCTCGGACAGAAATAGCCCGACATGTCAATGGCTATGTCTCTACCGCTTATTGGGATATTGGTCAAATACTTCATGAGCGCAAGATTGAAAGTGGGTATGGTGTCTTATACGTGAAAAAGTTGTCACCT
>NZ_QUCG01000054.1:0-25601 GCF_003473645.1 Prevotella sp. AM23-5
TTCATTTTTATTATTATAGTTCATATTTACGATATTCTCAAAGAAACAATAAACGTCTGAAAATACGAGAATCTCAGGCAAGCTAATGTAAAGAAAACTTATTCTTAATAACGCCGCATCACTACATCTTCGGGATATTCTTACTGATTACTTACTTCATCTTCCACCCATCAATGGTTCCCGTCTTCGATGAGAAGTTGCAGCCTATCTGATAAATCTTTCTGCCATCTGCTGCATATTCCCTGGCATAGCCCATATCCTCTATCTGCTTCAGGGCTTCTTCAGCCGAACCATCACGCTTGAATTCGAAGATGTAGATATAGTTCTGGGTCTCAACCACACAATCTACCCTACCTTCGCTTTGCTGCTTTTCGATGAACACCGTGAAACAGCTGATCATTCTCAATACGAGATAGAAGGTATATTGAAAATAACGTTCCTTCTCACGCTCATCGTCCTTACGACGCTGGCTATAAGGAATGCTGGCAAAGAAGGAAGTCATCAGATTCTCCAACTGATGGCAATCGCCCTTCGACATCACATCTATTACCTGAATAACCCAGGCATCCGTTGACTTCGATGGCTTCAGATAACTGGAAGCTACCAGCGTTAGGAAACCGCTCCGCACTTCATCATTCGGGAAATCCAGGAGATAGGAATCGGTATCCATATTCCAATCTTTAATGGTGAGATAACCGCTCTGATAAATCATAGGCAATGGTGCTTCCACATCTGCCTTGTAGTCGATAAAACTACTCGTAGGATAAAACCTGTTCACCATCTCATTGATGTTCTCATCAAAATGAGACAATAGGCGAACAAGATAGGTTGGCGAACCCGTGCGGAACCAATAATCTGCCAGAATCTTCTTGCTCAGCGCATTCAAAATACTGAAAGGATTATAGATATCAAGCATGTTAGGACTGAAGTGATAACCGTCAAACTTCCTCTTCAGCTTGTATTTCATTCCTTCCTCTGTGGTTTTATATCTCACAGCCATCGCTTTGATCTGTTCCTCGAAAGTGGAATACAATTCATCTTCCGTAATACCACAAAGTGCCTCGTAATGCTCATCCATACTGATGTCGTTAGGCTGATTGAAACCACTGAACACGCTCACTTGTGAGAACTTGGTGACACCCGTGAGCAAAACAAACTGTAGATTAGCATCGGCAGCCTTGAAGACACTATAGAAACCTTTCAAGACCTCACGATTCCAATCTTCTAACAACCGTTCTTCACCCTTTATTGATGTTTTGATTTGTGTATCAAGCACATCCAATATTGGCTTATCATACTCATCAATTAAAACCACGGCACGAAGTCCTGTTCTCTCATGAGCAGCTTTCAATACATATTCAAAACGACCTCCTAAGGAATCCCTGAAAGGACTTTTACCATATATCATCTCTTGCGATGCAACAAAGTTTTCTAATATGACCTCAAGTTCTCCAGGATTAGTAAAATTATTACCATTGAAGTCGAGATGAAACACAGGATATTGCTTCCATTCCTTCTCCAACTTGTCAATGGCAAGCCCCTTGAACAACTCCTTTTTTCCCTCGAAATAGCATTTCAAGGTAGATACGAGCAATGACTTTCCAAATCGTCGTGGACGACTCAGAAAGTAAATTGTTCCATTATGAACCAAATCATAGACCAAGCCTGTCTTGTCCAGATAAACATAGCCATCTTCTATGATTTTCTCAAAGTCTTGTATGCCGATAGGATATTTCATATTGCTGCCATTTTAAAATCTTTCGGCAAAGTTACAAAAAATAATGATACAAGCAAAGGAATATCCCGAAAAAATAGCGAGACTGAAAAAGTTCAGCTGAGAAAAAACGAAAAGGCAGCTGCTGGCATCCTTCTAATGCCAACAACTGCCTTTCCTTTATTTATCTATGCAACTACTGTTTAAATTCTCTCAAATTGAAAGAAGAACCGCTTGTTAAGCGAATTTCTTCATATTAGTTCTTGCACCATACTCAGCGCATCCGGCAACGATCATTGCCAAAATCATACCTAATACCATCATAACTTTTATCCTTTCTCTATATTTATCTGTTATCCTAATCTTTACCTTATTTCGAATCAACTTCCTGGAAGCATCCGGAGATGCCTCTCAAGGTTTGATTACTTGCCGAGGCTAATCTTCTTGTTGACATTTACAACCTCTGCAAAAAGGGCAGCTACAACTGCCAGTGTCATTACTAATACCATCATAATAGTTATCCTTTCTTTACTTTAATTATTCGTTATTCAATCTTTTCGAGTGCAAAGGTAATGCCTTTTTGTGTACGCACACAATGTTTTTGGGAAAAACTTCAAAAAAGGGCCGTTTTCTTGATTTTCATCAAATTCTGTCATAGGAAACAGGGCAAAATGACATGTTAATCCAGATTTTCTCAATCTTTAGAACACTCGTATTTACGATGAAACAACAGGAGACAGAAGGCTCCAGCCAATGCCATCGGTACACCGATGAGCGCAGGGTAATTATATCCCAATCCCATCGCCACGGGGATTCCGCCCAAGAAGGCTCCAAGGGCATTGCCCAGATTGAAGGCTGCCTGAATGCAGCAACCGCCTAGCATCTCGCCACCCTCGCTGTGCTTCACAATGAGAAACTGCTCTGGCGAACCTATACCGAAAAGACAGGCACAACTGATAAACATCATCGCTGCCGATACCCAACCGATATGCGACAGAAAGAAGGTAGCCAGCAAGGCTGCGGCAGCCAGGAACTGCAGATAGCAGGTAAAGCGGCCCGGCTTGAACCTGTCTGCCAGCAAGGCACTCACCTGATTTCCTACCACCATTCCCAAACCGGCAAGAATCATCAATACCGAAATTGATGCCGCATGGAAACCGCCGTTCATCTGCAAAAGCGGAGAGATATAACTGAACCAGCAGAGAATACCGCCGTTGCCCAGGAAAGTAGCAGCGATGATAAGCCAGGGAGCCAGATGGCGCATAAACCGGAACTGCGCCTTCATACCCTTGTTAGGCAGAGCCTCTACATCAGGAACCCACTTGTAAATCATATAGAGCGTGATGACGCCCAACGCCACCGACATGAGAAAAGGCACTCGCCAGGAGATGGTATGACTCAGGAAGGTGCCCAGCGGAACACCAAGCAGATTGGCAAACGGCATACCAGCACACATCATCGCCACCGCCTTGGTACCCTTTCCCTCCTTCGCCATCTTCACCGCCACGATGGTAGCCGTACCGAAATAGGCACCATGAGGAAGTCCCTGGATGAAGCGGGCACAAAGCAGAAGCCCGTAACTAGGGGCTATCGTAGCGATGATGGCTCCCAGAATCACTAGTGAAGTAAGAAACAAGAGTATATTCTTGGGGCGATACTTATGCATCAATATCAGCGAGAAAGCACCGGCACATACACCCAGTGCATAGATAGAGATGAGATGACCAGCCTGAGGGATGGACACATTCATGTTGTGCGCCACATCGGTGAGAATTCCCTCAATAATAAATTCTGCGATGCCCAGGGTAAATGTACCCAAGGCGAGTGCAAACAATCCTTTTTTCATACGTTAATTATCCTTATCTTTTTATCCTAAGTTTGTTTTCAGGGTGCAAAATTACAAAAATCTCTACACATATAAATGATAAGGGGGCAAAAACTTTGCCCTTTCAAGATTTATTAGTAATTTTGCACTCAAAAATAAAAAGAAGAGGGATGAAGCGGATGCTGAATCCCTCTTTCATCAACAACAATAAGTAGAATGCCTATGCTGAATATTGCAGAATATTTTCCAATTACCGACCCTACGCTGATCTTCTTCGTAGTGCTCCTCATCATCCTCTTTGCCCCTATCATCATGGGTAAGCTCCGAATCCCCCATATCATCGGAATGGTGCTGGCGGGTATCCTCGTGGGCAAATACGGACTGAACATTCTGGAACGAGATGCATCTTTCGAGCTATTCGGCAAGGTGGGACTCTATTACATCATGTTTCTCGCAGCCCTGGAGATGGACATGGAAGGCATGAAGAAAAACAAATCGCGGCTCATCATCTATGGTCTGCTCACCTGCTTCGTTCCCTTCTTCCTCACCTTCGGCATGAGCATCTGGCTGCTGCACTATTCCACCAGGGCATCGTTTCTGCTGAGCTGCATCATGGCTTCCAATACCCTGATAGCCTATCCTATTGTTTCCAGATATGGTCTGCAGCAGAAGCCAAGTGTAACCCTAAGTGTGGGTTCCAGCATGCTTTCGCTGCTGATAGCCCTCATCATGCTGGCGGGTCTCGTCGCCTCGTTCTCCAGTCACGATGGTCTGCTCTTCTGGGTACTCTTCACCGCCAAGTTTGCCGCATACTGCGGAGTAATGATATTCCTGATACCGCGACTCACAAGATGGTTTCTGCGCCGGTACAGCGATTCGGTGATGCAGTTTATCTTCGTGATGGCGATGCTCTTCATGAGTGCGGCTCTCTCGCAGATGGTGGGCATCGAGGGCGTGTTCGGTGCTTTTTTCGCTGGTCTGATATTAAATAGGTATATCCCGCACGTGTCTCCGCTGATGAACCGATTGGAGTTTACGGGCAATGCGCTCTTCATCCCTTACTTTTTGATAGGTGTGGGCATGCTCATCAACGTGGGACTGCTTTTCCAGGGCAGTCATATCCTTTGGGTCATCTTCTGCATCGTGTTCTTCGGAACCTTGGGAAAAGCCATCGCAGCCTATGCCGCCTGCTTCGGATTCCGGTTGCCGCTGTCATCGGGTCACATGATGTTCGGTTTGACTTCTGCCCATGCCGCCGGCAGTATCGCCATGGTGATGGTGGGTATGAACCTCCTGGTGGGACCGAATACCTATCTAGTCAACGATGACATGCTGAATGGTGTGGTGATGATGATTCTCTGCACCTGCGTCATCTCTTCGATGCTCACCGACTGGAGTTCCAGAAAGATTATCCTCCGCGACAAGGAGCTTCCAGATGCCGAGGATACCAAGAAGGCAAGCGATGAGAAGATTCTCATACCGGTGAAGTATCCGGAATATGCTGATAATCTGATGAGTCTCGCCTTCCTGGTGAGAAATCAGAAACTGAACAGAGGACTGGTCTGCCTGAACGTAGTGTATGATGACAAGGATATGCGATACAAGCAGGAACAGGGCCGACAGCTGCTGGATCATTGCAGTCAGCTTGCCGCAGCCACCGACGTGATGACGCAGACGCAGGTTCGCATTGCTGCCAACATCGCCAACGGCATCAAGCATGCCTTCAACGAGTTCCAGTGTTCCGAAATCATCATCGGCATGCACATGCATCCGGAGGTTTCGCCTAAGTTCTGGGGAGAGTTCCACCAGAGTCTCTTCAACGGACTGAGCCGACAGATTATCATGGCTCGCATCAAGCAGCCGCTCAATACCATTCGCCGAATACAGGTGGCAGTACCATCGAGGGCAGAATTTGAACCGGGTTTCTACCGCTGGGTAGAGCGACTGGCGCGCCTGTCAGGCAATCTGGATTGCCGCATCCAGTTCCACGGCAGGGAGGAGACCCTGGCACTCATCAATGAGTACATCACCAACCGCCATCAGGAAGTACGTGCCGAATACACCCTGATGCAGCATTGGAACGAGATGCCGCAGCTTGCCTCCCACATGAGCAAGAACCATCTCTTTGTGGTGGTGACAGCCCGCAAGGGTACCGTATCCCACAAGTCGGCATTGGAACGGTTGCCGGAAGAAATCACCCGCTTCTTCTCGGGCACGAATCTGATGATTATCTTCCCTGACCAGCACGGAGATTCATCGGGCAATGTACTGACATTTGCCGAGCCTCAGCACCAGGAGGAAATCAGTGCCTACGTGGCATTCAACCAATGGTTTAAGAAGAAATTCAGAAAATAAAGAGAAAACAAAGAGAAAACAAAGGATACTAAAAAAGGTCGCCAGCATTTTGGTGACCTTTATTAGTATATCCCGGATATCCACCGCTAGGCGTCCCAGCGGATTTGAAATCAGCTGTAAAAAAATATTCAACTTATTAAACCCTGGAATTTGTAATCCCGTCAACAAGCAAAAAAGGAGCGGATTGCAAATCCGCAAAATAAATAGGTCAAATATTTTTTGACGCCGGATTTCAAATCCGTCGGGACGCCTGGCGGAAGACAATAGCAAGTAGAATACCTGATGTTGAAATCAAAGAAATTCGCAAGCTTGTTTACTCTATGGTCGAAACCGAAATAGCGAAGAAAGGCGCTCGCGTAGATTGTAGATACTATTTAATTTAATGGCTAATAAAAAAATAACCGAAAAATAATTTTTTGTTAATAGATTTACAATAATTTGATTATCAAATAGATGTCTTTTTCTTATCCTTTTATTTTCAGCTAAAACACAGAAAATAATATGATAAGAAAAAGGCACAACCGATTTGCGTCAAATGGTTCTACAGTATCTCAGCAATGCAGGAGACGAAGGCGCCAAGCGAGATAGTATATACGAATATCTCAAAGATGTACTTCCTGCCAACAAGACGAAAGAACAGCAACTTCGCTATGTCGGCAGACTATTAATAGAATTAAATGAAGAAAAACTAATAGACAGGATAGGTTTGAAATGGATATTGACAGACTACAATCGGTCGGTTTAGTCATAATCCGACCGAAAAGTACGCAATCCGACCGAAAATCCGACCTTTTAAAGATATTCCGACCGGAATCTGTCAAAATACTAAAAAAAAGGTCGCCAACATTTTGGCGACCTTTTTTAGTATCATATTTATTTCGTATTCAAAACCAGCTTCTTGGCTTTCATCTTTTCTCCAGCTACCGAAAGCTCTATCTTTCCTGGCTTATCGCTGGCTCTCAATATCACGAGAGCGGAACCTTGGAAGAGATTGCGCTGGATGGACTTCTCCAACTGGGTCTTTCCAATATGAAGCTCATCAGATGCAATGTTTCCATTATCCACCGCCACGATATTCGCATCGCCCTTCACCTGGAAGGTCAACTTATCGAATGCCTTAGCATCCTTCACGTTCAGTACTCTTCTGCCCTTCTTATCTACGGCATAGATGCGAACGTGCATCAGATCCTTACCGTCAGCATGCCAGGTCTCCATATCCGGAACCAGCTTCAGAGCCACAGCCCGCCGACTTCTCCTTCTGGTCGTTATGACCGAACTCACAGATCACATAAATAGCAATTAAAATTTCATTCTCCTTTCACAATCACCAGAGCATACTCATAATCAGCTACTTAAGTATGAAAGGAGAATTCTCAGAAACAACAATCATAATCAGCAGAAAGGAATATAAATATAAGGAGAAGGCAACTTAGTCTAAAGGAGAAAGCAACTATCACAAAAGGAATAGAAAGGCTTCTTTGTATCGGATGACCCGGGTCATCCATATAGATGACGGGAGTGAGCCATATAGATGACCCGAGTCATCCATATAGACGAACTTAGTCATCCAGCCGATAAATCGTCCCTTTTTGCCTGCCAATATCTATCCCTCATCCTTCTGGTTACTATGCTTCATCCCAACATTCATAACAAAGACACCCACTATTCATTATCAAGACGCTCACTATTCCCTATCGGAGCAAGGCACATCGCCATATTTATGCTTAGCCATCAATTACCATCTCAATATAAAGAGAATTTTCCTTTCACACTTAACTATCTTATTTTCAACACAATCCAGATTCCGTGAAAGGAGATTTATGATCCACCTTAAATATTTTCTGCAAATCACTCCACCCACCACTAGAATATCTTCTTTTGAGCAAGGTACGTCCCCACCTATCTGGTAATGCATCAGAAAAGCATCCGAAAAATACAGAAGTCTGCCGGCATCACTGCCAGCAGACTCCCATTTTCACTAACTGAACTAAAAATCTTGTAAAGTATCTACTAATTATGCAATTTGAGGATGCTCTGTGGAACCTTGAGCCCATCTTCTCTTAAGAGATTTTTCATCCACGCTTAACTTGTAAAGTTATTTATCACCGCCAGCACAATATCTCCCACTCCATTTGGCTCTCCAAGATAGGAAAAGATTCGGGATGTAAAAACGAAAAAACAATAGCCAAAGGCTCTCTTGCTTCCATGCAAGGGAGCCTTTTTCTTTGTAAAAGCCTCAAAATTTTGCCTGCTTGTCTTGTCTGTCTCAATCTTTTTTTATATTTTTGCAAAGAATAAGCAAAATAGCAGCAATGAAAATAGACAATAAGGCTCTATGAGAAGTTATAAACCATATATCATCAAACTATGCATCGTTTTCCTCTGCTTTTGGAGCTGGCTACTTACCAGCTCAGCCCAGAAGGTAGAGACAAACGATTATTTTTATGTGCTCAATACCCGACAGGGCCTTTCTGATAACCGTGTTCTACAGATGATGCAGTTGACAGATGGCAGATTGGCGGTGAGAACTCCCAAGGGCATCAATCTCTATGATGGAAGGCGCTTCTCCTTGATTCCCCTTCCTGCAGAAAAGGCAGAAAGCATCACGAAATACAAGGGGCAGACGCATCTTTATGCCGATAGCCAGGACAGGTTATGGGTAAAGGAATACCAGAAGATATTCTGTATTCTGCTTGCAGAGGGCAGACTTCTGGAGCATCCCCTTGACGCTCTGCCAGGAAATGGAAAAGTGGATAAGATGAAAATGATGCGAAACTGCCCGACTGGGAATGCCATTCAGGATCTGTTTGTAGATAGCAGGAAGAATGTCTGGGTTGTGATGGGTGATTCACTGCTCAATACGCAGGATGGCAATCTGATCCATTTGAAGAAGGAATGGGGTGGTCTGCAGGATCTGGATACCGATGGCAAACAGGTTTATGCCTTCATGGATTCGGGAATCGTGGCGGTTTTTCAGAATGATAAGCTAGTCTATACCGCTTCTGCCTATTCTGCAGCCGAAGCTATTAATCAGGATCCCGAGCTGATTCTTCAGGTGCGTGCTTTGGTAGAACAGCATCTTGAAGATGGCGAATATGGCGTGGAACAACTGGCACAGGATCTCTGTATGGAGCGGACAGGACTTTATAAAAAGCTGACGGCTCTGACCAATACTACTCCCGTGGCATTTATCCGCAGCATCCGGCTTCATCGTGCAGCAGCCTTGCTTCAGGAAGGTAAGCAGAGTGTGAATGAAATTACCTTTGCAACCGAAATACAATCTTATATATTTAGAACTGGACAAATCATAAACCCTCTAATATAATAAACAAAAGTATGCTAAAGAATTTATCTCTCATTGCCCTTTTGGGCATTGCTGTCGTTGGCGTTCCAAGTGAACTCTGCGCCAAGAGCGTAAAGGTGGCAGGCACCCAGAAAGGTATGGCTGCCAAGTCTATCATCCGTCAGGTGGCTCAGCAGAATGTAACTATCGAATTCTATTCTCCATCCATCGTCCGTATCTTGAAATCTGATGCTGGACTTGGTGCTCCCGTTCAGAAGAAAAGCTATTCTGTCATCTTGAAACCTCAGCAGATGAAGGGCGTTCAAATAAAGGAAAACGGAGATATTGTAAAAATCAATTCTAGTTTTATTTCCGTCGAACTGAACCAGCAGACTGGCGCAATCCGCTTCCTTTCGAAGGATGGAAAGCTGCTGCTTACTGATACGAAGACCCGTCTGGAAGCCCGCAAGGATGAAGCCAACAAGGGCAAGTACCGCATTGAGCAGGACTTCCGTCTTGCCGACGACGAGGCAATCTATGGATTAGGACAGCTGCGTGATGTTTATATGAATCAGCGTGGCCGCCAGAATATTGAACTCTGGAATCATAACACTTACATAGCTATCCCTTATTTCACCAGCGAGAAGGGCTATGGTCTTTACTGGGACAATGCGGGAAAAACCTATTTCAATGATATCGTAGCATCCAAGGAAGACCACAAGCAGTCTTCCCGTACTTCCTTCACCAGTGAGGTGGGAACCTGCGCCGACTACTATTTTATGTATAAAGATGGTACACAGGATGGAGTCATCGCCAGCATCCGTGAACTCACCGGACAGGCTACGATGTTCCCGAAATGGGCGATGGGCTTCTGGCAATGCCGTGAGCGCTATAAGACCAGCGATGAACTGGCTGGCGTATTGGATAAGTATCGCGAACTGAAGATTCCTACTGATGCCATCGTGCAGGACTGGCAGTATTGGGGATGCGACTCCAACTGGAATGCGATGAAATTCCAGAACCCATATTATATAAATAAGGTGGGCGACCCAGCCTATGCCAAGTATCTTCCTACCGATATGAAGCAGATGAAGGCACAGGGAGAGCCTCGTCTGAAGAGTCCGGAGGAAATGGTGAAGTATGTTCACAAGAACGATGCCCATCTGATGATTTCCATCTGGGCAAGTTTCGGTCCCTGGACAGATCAGTATCGTGAACTGAAGAAGATGAATGCCCTCCTTCCTTTCGAAACCTGGCCAAGAAACAGTGGCGTGATGCCATACGATGTCTTCAATCCGAAGGCTCGCAACCTCTACTGGAAGTATCTTACCCACCTCTACCAGATGGGCTTCGATGCCTGGTGGACCGATTCTACGGAGCCAGACCATTTTGAGAAGCCGGGCGATGAGAACTATCAGACCTTCGATGGTTCATGGTTGGGAGTGAAGAACGCCTTCCCATTGTTGCACAACAAGAGCATCTACGAGCACCAGAGAGCGATGAAGGGCAACACAAAGCGTTCGCTCCAGATGACCCGAAGCGGCAGTTTCGGTATTCAGCATTATGGCACCATCTGCTGGAGCGGTGACGTGGTGGCTTCCTGGAACGAGATGAAGAATCAGATTCCATCGGGCTTGAACTTCTCGCTCTGCGGTATCCCATTCTGGAACACCGACCTGGGTGGTTTCTTCTACTGGGAGTTTGAACAGAATCCAAAGAACCCAGCCATTCAGGAACTGCAGACCCGCTGGATGCAATGGGGAACCTTTATGCCATTGATGCGTAACCACTGTTCTTCGCCGATGGTAAGCGAACTGTATGAATTCGGAAAGCAGGGCGACTGGGCTTATGATGCCATGATCAAGACCATCAAGCTGCGCTATCGCCTTTTGCCTTATATCTACAGTATGGCAAGCGACTGTGTACAGAATAGCGGAAGCATGATGCGTGCCCTGGTAATGGATTATGCGGCAGACAAGAAGGCTTCCCGCCTGAACGATGAGTATCTCTTCGGCCGGAACATCCTGGTGAAGCCGGTAACCGATCCTTTATATACCTGGAAGGATAAGGAGAAGAAGGGCCATACCATCTATCCTGATGTAAGGAAGGCAGCTGCGCCTGTGAATGTTTACTTGCCAAAGGGCAATAAATGGTATGATTTCTGGAGCAACACCCAGTATGAGGGTGGTCAGGATATCCAGCGCCTTTGTCCTATTGACATCATGCCTGTATTCATCAAGGCTGGTACCATCCTGCCATTCGGTCCTGAAGTGCAGTATAGTTCAGAGAAGCCTTGGGATGAGCTGGAAATCCGTGTCTATCCTGGTGCAGACGGATCGTTTACGCTCTATGAGGATGAGGGCGACAACTATAACTATGAGAAGGGTAAGTTCTCGGAAATCCAGTTTGTATGGAATGAAGCAGACAGAACCCTGAACATCGCGCCACGCAAGGGCAGCTATAAGGGAATGCTCCAGCATCGCAGATTCCATATCGTACTGGTGGGTGCTGATAGCGGAATAGGTGATCAGCCTATGCAGGCAAGCAAGAGGGTGGAATATGAAGGAAAGGCTGTAAAAGTACAGCTGTAAGATTATAGACCAAAGGGGAAAGAATAGGTTCTCTTCCCCTTTGATCTTTATATAATCACTAAAATAACATGAGTCATCAGTTGCTAGCTAATAACATCTTTTACAAATATTTACTAAAAACATATTAAAACACACTAATATTCAACAAAATAAAATTAGATTCATTGTTTTATCCATATCTTTGCAGAAAAATAGAACTGTATAGTGATGATATTTACCAATACGCTCATATCGAATCAAAACAGATGTAATGTACCCCATTACATCCTCAACTGCAGTCTTCGGAAATAATACCTATCTTGCTTGAGATAACATATTATTAACGAATTAAAATTTACATGGGTTTAATCATATTATATTTTTTAGGTGCTCTGTCACTATCCTTTTTATGCTCCGTCCTGGAGGCGGTGCTACTTTCTACTCCGATGTCGTTTATCTCGATGAAAGAGAATCAAGGCAACAAGACTGCCTCGTTGATGAAACAGTATAAAAACAACGTAGATCGCCCAGTGGGTGCCATTCTTTCGCTCAACACCATCGCCCACACCATCGGCTCTGCCGGCGTGGGTGCCGAGTCTATCAAACTCTTTGGCGAAGAATACTTCGGTATCATTTCCGCCATTCTCACCTTGCTGATTCTGGTGCTTTCAGAAATCATCCCGAAGACCATCGGTGCTTCTTACTGGCGCTCGCTGGCAATGCCATCCACCAAGATCATCCGGGTACTCATCTTCATCACCTACCCTCTGGTACTGCTCTCAGAACTTATCACAAAGGTATTCACGCCTAAGAGCCACCAGGCTTCCATGAGCCGCGAAGAGGTTTCTGCCATGGTAGATGTAGGAACCACAGAAGGCATCTTCCGTGAATCGGAAAGCAAGATCATCAAGAGCTGCATCCGTCTGGCTGGAGTTAAGGCAAAAGAGGTGATGACACCATCCATCGTGGTAGAATCTGCTAATATGCATCTAACCACCAAGGAGTTTTACCAACAGAAGAAGTGGAATTTCTCACGCATTCCTGTATATGATAACTATAAGGACTACATCGTAGGCTACGTTCTAAAAGATATGGTTCTCAAATCGGTTTCAGACGATGAATTCCAAACCCGATTATCCGAGCTGATGCGCCCGATTCTTTCCTTCAACGAGGATGAATCGCTATATCAGATCTGGGAAAAAATGCTGGAAAAGCGAGAGCACATCTCCATTATCGTAGATGAATACGGATGCCTTCGCGGCGTAGTTTCCATGGAGGATGTGATAGAAACGATGACGGGCGTGGAAATCGTAGATGAAGACGATGTTGCCGTGGATATGCAAGCCTTGGCTAAGGAAAAATCACGCCTGATGATGCAGAAAATGAAGTAATCGAGTAGGAGGTAAACACTAATCATAGGTGTTTATCTCCTATTTTCATGTTTACCGACCTCTCACACCACCGTACATGCGGTTCCGCATACGGCGGCTTCTTGCATCACGCAAGAAAACCGCCCTTTTCATTCTACATGCCAATAGAGAATTCATACTCTATTGATGAGATGAGATTTATGCTCTTTTTTATTGAGTTGAGATTTATGCTCTTTTTATAACCAGAAATTGATATTCTATTTTTCTTCTTTCTTCCCTGGGGTTACATCAGAGAGAATATAACAGGGATGGTATATTTAACGTTTACCGGTTTACCATCCTGTGTACCAGGAGTCCAGTTAGGCATCGCCTTCACGATTCTCAAAGCCTCGGCATCCAGTTCCGGATCTACAGATCTTGCAATTCGGGCTTTGGTAACGCTACCATCCTTCTGAATGACAAAGGTTACAATCACACGGCCCTGCTTTTTGGCCTTGACGGCAGAAGCCGGATATTTGATGTTTGCAGCCAGATACTTCATCATCATTTCCTGACCACCAGGAAATTGCGGCAATGTCTCTGTTACATCATAAACCACATTCTTGGTTGTATCGGCTGGGGCTATCGCGTCAGAAGCCTTTGCTTCCGCCTTCTGTTCAGCTTCCGACTTTGCCAATTCAGCAGCCTTAGCTTCTTCTGCCTTTTTGGCTTCTGCGGCAGCTTTTGCTTCTTCAGCCGTCGGATTCGCCACAGCCACATCAGCATTCAGAGCCTGCTCAGCCTTCTGCTGAACCTCGGCTACTTCCGGAATCTGCTCGCCAATCTCACGAGCCACACTCTCGATGTTGCTCACCATAAGCAACGCTCCTGCTAAAGGTGCGAAAAGGAGGTACTTCGCCTTGCCTATTTCACTGGTTCTACGTTTGTTCATCATTTTAATTCTTTTTTTAAGAGGTAATAAATTAAAATTATTGGCAATCTTGGTCGATTCATTCGGCTGTCGATATGCCAAACCTAGAAGGTGATACTGATAGGATTTGCGCGCGTTGCCATCAGATAATACACTTTCATCGGCTAAATATTCCAAATTCATTCTTACTTCCTGCTTCATCAGCCAGGCAAACGGATTAAACCAGCAGGCGATGGAGAAAAGCTCGGAGAAGAGGGTATCCAGGGAATGGAGACCCGAAACATGGGTGCACTCGTGAACCATCACTTCGTGCAACTGCTTGCCCTCCAGGGTAGATGGATACATAAACACCCAGCGGAAGAAGGAGAACGGACTCCCCTCGCCTCTGAGAAGATGTACCGTAATGCCTTCCACCTCCTGCTTCCGGGAAATAGCTGCAAGGCGGATGATGCTGAAGAGCTGCCATACCAAACGCAATGAGAGAACGGCAACTCCTGCCCAATAGATGCCCAGCAGCATATCTATCCAGGTTATGCTGGGAGCCTGAGCCTTTACAACCACCACGGGATAAAACGTGTCGGCATATACATTCGCCATACTCGCCATCGTTGGTGTATCGCGCACCCAATATTCCAGATTGAGTGCCGGAACCATCAGGGCAACGGCATAGATGAGCCAGAGGGTAAGGCGGCGAAGACCGAAGAAAGTATCGCGGCTCACCGTGAGGCGATAAAAGCCATAAAGGAGCATCAGGGCTACATTGATTTTTATAAGATATATTGCCATACAGTTTCAGTTTTTTATATAAATTAGTTATTGAACTTTCGCATATTAGCTCCATACGCCCTGTAAGGGCAAAAGCTTTCAATTACAGTTATTTATTCTTCCGAACTCTCAATTTCACGGATGATATCCTTGAGGTCCTCGGGACTGATTTTCTCGTCCTTGGCAAAGAAGGAAACCATTTCCTTGAAGGAATTCTTGAAGTAATTGTTCACGAAACCCGACAGGAACTTCCGCTTGTAATCGCTCTCGGCAATGAGTGGAGAATAGACATACCCCTTACCATCCCGCTCCGCCTTGACATATTCCTTGCGCTTCAGATTGTTCACAATAGAAGCCACTGTAGTATAAGGTGGACGAGGTTCTGGCAACAGTTCCATAATCTGTTTCACGGCACATCGTCCCAATCGCCATATCCGAAGCATAATATCTTCTTCCTGATTCGTCAGCTTTTCCATATTTCTATCTTTATTCTTTTAAATTCAACATTCTTGTTTCTAAATCACGCTGCAAATCTACGAACTTTTCGTATAAGCGCAAAACAATCTGCGTTAAAAAACATAAATCAAGCTATATTTTAACGTTTTACGAGCTTTCCGTAACACTAAAACATAAAATGTTACGAGTTTATCGTAGATTACATATAAAAAGAACCAATATACAATAATATACGAACAGTGCCAGTGCAACAACATCTCCATCAAGAACATCCAGATGGATTGTGACAACTTCTTTGATGTTGGAAAGAGCGATAAATACCGCCTGGCAGATTTCACCTTCCAGGATATCACCTGCACCGACAAGAAGATGGCATTCGATGCCAACCTTATCGAAAACACCATAGCGAAGGAAGTGAATATCACTCCTCGCGAAAAGAGCAACGGATTGAAGACCACCGGCGATGCCGATGGGTTGAAATAACACATACATTTTATAGAAAGTAATACAGAATTGAGTACTGAAACGAGCTTTATTTGCAAGAATAAGGCTCGTTTTGTTTTTTTATATCCCTCCTTATTTCTTTTTATCTCTTAAAATTAGGCATTTCCAAATATTTTGCTTAATTTTGCCTGCAAAATAATTTTGAGTTAGAAAATGATTGATATAAAAGGTATAACCAAGAGCTTCGGCTCCCTGCAGGTACTTAAGGGCATCGACCTGCATATTGACAAGGGCGAGGTGGTAAGTATCGTCGGACCGAGTGGTGCCGGCAAGACCACTCTTCTCCAGATTATCGGTACCCTTGACAAGCCTGATAGTGGCAGCATTGAGGTAGATGGCGTGGATGTGCGCAGCCTCAGCACCAAGAAGCTGAGCGATTTCCGCAACCAGCATCTCGGTTTCGTCTTCCAGTTTCATCAGCTTCTACCGGAGTTCACCGCCCTGGAGAACATCATGATTCCTGCCTTCATCGCCGGAAAGGGCAGAAAGGAAGCCAAGGAGCGTGCCGAGGAGTTATTGGAATTCATGGGCTTGAGCGATAGAGCCAGCCACAAACCAGCCGAGTTGTCTGGTGGTGAGAAACAGCGTGTAGCCGTGGCAAGAGCCTTGGTCAACAATCCAGCCGTCATCCTTGCCGATGAACCATCAGGAAGTCTCGACACCAAGAACAAGGCAGAGCTTCACCAGCTCTTCTTCGATCTCAGAGACAAGTTCGGCCAGACTTTCGTCATCGTTACCCACGATGAGGGTCTTGCTTCCATCACCGACCGCACCATCCATCTCAAGGATGGAATGATAGAGAAGACGGTGGAGGCAGGAGCTGCTGATAGCCAGGAAGAAACTGCTGATAACAATAAAGAAGTTTCTGCAGAAGAACCAGACTCATCCATAGATTGCATCTAAACGCCCTGAAAGGGCAGAAGCTCCTAGCCCAGGGCAACACCCTGGGTAATTACGGACGCAAAACTGTCGCCCTGTAAGGGCAAAAGCATTTTATATTCTCGAAAATAACATTATATGGCAAAAAAGATAAAACTCGGCGATTACAATCGCCTTCGCATCGTAAAGAAAGTAGATTTCGGTCTGTATCTCGATGGTGGAGATGAGGGAGAAATCCTCCTTCCATCCCGCTACGTTCCTGAAGACGCTGGCATCGGCGACGAGCTGGATGTCTTCATCTATCTCGATCAGGATGAGCGCCTCATCGCTACCACCGAAACCCCATTGGCTAAAGTGGGCGACTTCGCCTATCTCGAAGTGAAATGGGTCAACGAATACGGAGCCTTCCTGGGCTGGGGGCTGATGAAGGACATCTTCTGCCCATTCCGCGAGCAGAAGAAGCGCATGGTGCTCGGCAACTCCTACATCGTGCATATCCACATCGACGAGGAGAGCTATCGCATCGTTGCCTCTGCCAAGATTGAGCGTTATCTCAACGAAGACCATCCTCACTACAAGCATGGCGATGAGGTGGATCTCCTCATCTGGCAGAAGACCGACCTCGGCTTCAAGGTTATCATCGACAACCAGTATCCGGGTCTGCTCTATCAGGATCAGATTTTCCAGTACATCCACACGGGGGACAAGATGAAGGGCTACATCGGAAGAGTTCGTCCTGATGGAAAGATAGACGTCACCCTGCAGAAGACCGGCATCCAGCAGACAGCCGACTTCGCCGAAACCCTCTACCAGTATCTTCTGGACAATGACGGCGAGTGCAACCTTGGCGACAAGAGCGAGGCCGACGACATCTACGAGCGTTTCCACGTGAGCAAGAAGGTTTACAAGCGTGCCATTGGCGACCTCTACAAGAAGCGCCTCATCACCGTAAGCCCGATGAGCATCCGACTGGCAGAATAAGGCAGTTTTAATTCTACTTCAACCCAAAAAGACCGAGCAACTTCCAATAGAAAAGTTACTCGATCTTTTTTTATTATGGGTTGCTACCACTTTTAAAAGTGGACTCTTATTTATGGTTCTATGGTCCAATCCTCAATATTCCCTTTCTTGGCATCAAAGTTTACACCAACTTTTACTATCGGCTTGCCACATCTCGCAAAACGCTGGTCATATTGCTTGAGGTTGATTTGCTGCATGGCAGCCTGGGCACTCTTGTTGAGTTTCAGTTCGATGAGATAGAGAGTATCCTCAGTCTCCATCACTACATCCACCCTTCCATTCGGTGTGTGAACCTCCACATCCACCACAAAGTGAGTCAAGAGGGTAAAGATGATGAAAAGCATCTGCTGGTAATGCCCCTCGTAATTGGTATTGTTACAATAAGGCACCGTGCCCAAGAACTCCTGGAGCAAGCGCAAGGCTCCATCCATGTCGCCTTGGCGAATCAAGACAGACATCTGGGCGATTGCCACATCTCCCTCCTCGGCATACATGCCTTCCAAATAATAAGGCAGAAGGCTCTCAAATAAGCCCACCTTGATTTCCTTGTTAGGCAAGTCGAGCGTGAAGAGTTGGCTCATCTTGTCATAGCCCTTGATGGTGATGTAGCCGCTCTGATAGAGCAAAGGCGTGATGGTCTTCAAGTTCTCCGTAGGTGCATCGAAAGCTGAAGAACGAGCCAATGACCTGCCTATCTTGGCTGGCAAGACCTTAAACTTGCGAAGCATGTTGATAAGATAGGTAGGTGTGCCTGAGCTGAACCAATAAGCACCGAAGTTCTTATCATCAAAACAGTTGAGCAAGCTATAAGGATTAAACACATCAGGGGATGCTGGCGAGAAGTGATAGCCATCATAATTCTCCTTGAGTTTAGCAATAGTTTCCTCTCTTGTCATCCCCTGTGCCTCTGCCAACACATCTATATCCTCGCTCATCTGGGTAAGCAATTCTTCCTTGGTGATTCCGCAAACTCCAGCATATTCATCATCCAACGAAATATTTTTGATGTTATTCAACTCGCTAAAAATGCTCACTTGCGAGAACTTGGTGATGCCAGTCAGGAAGACAAAACGAAGCATAGGCTCACACATCTTGAGTGGGCTAAAGAAATTGCGCATCACATTGCGAAGCACATCCAAAGTTTCTTTATCGTGAGCAACATCGAGCATAGGCGCATCATACTCGTCGATGAGAACGACCACCTGCTTGCCACTAATTTCATAAGCGGTGGTAATTAATTCTGTCAATCGATCATTTGCACCTCTTTTAGTATGGGTAATCCCCCATTTTCTCTCTTCTGCTTCCAAACGATTTGAGAGATAATCCTCCAACTGCTCCTTCTCCATGTGCTTACCTCCACTCATATCGAAGTGCAGCACAGGATATTCCATCCATTCCTGCTCTAACTTTTCGATGGCAAGACCCTCAAAGAGTTCTTTCTTTCCAGAGAAATAACTCTCAAAGGTGGACACCAAAAGTGACTTACCGAAACGGCGTGGACGACTTAAGAAGAAATAACATCCACCAGAATGTGTCATTCGATAGACATATTCCGTCTTGTCGATATAGAGCTTGTTTTCCTTTCGAATACGCTCAAATGTTTGGATTCCTACAGGATATAATTTCAATGCCATAATTGCTTCGTTTTGAATTCATATTGCAAAAATAGGCAATTTTTCCGAAATACCTATCAGAAAACAGAATATTTAACGGAAAACTTACATCTTCTTGGTAAAAGCCAAGGTAACGAGCTGCCAACCTGCATATATCATGGTATAAGCCTCAGCTTCCCGATGGGCGGAACCATCAAGCAGCAGCGTGTGAAGGTGGCGACCATGTGCGCCGTGGTCAGCTCATCGCCTCCGTAAGAAGAAGAAGGTGGCGCATCAAATGAGATGCGTCACCTTTATTTTCTTATACGGTTTACCGCCCAAACCAAGGGCAGCCATCGGATCCTTGATAATCAATTTACCAGCAAGAAAATCTTGCCATACTTGATGGTATTCGCTTTGCCTTGAAATTGCAATAACAAGGCAATTGGTATCCAAAACAATATTCATAACTATCGGCGATAAGGAGTTCTTTCGTGCAATGTCTCAAAGCTCTTCAGCTTTTCTTCTGTCATTTCTCCACGCTCCCACATTACATTTAATTCTTCCAGTCCCTTCTTAGCAAAGAAATCAGAGATAACTTGCTTCAATTCTGCCAATGCTTCCGGGCTTTTTACCCATTGCATCATATCTAAAAGTTCAAGCTGTGCTTGATTAAAAACAGTTGCTGCCATATTCTTTTTCCAGATACTTATTATGCGTATTATCCATTTTCACGTTTATCAAGCAAAAAGCTGATAAACTCATCAGAGATATTAGAGATTTCTCCTTTATCATAGATTGTCAACAAATCAATGATAACGGAATCTCCTTCCTGGTAAAGATTATAAGTGATGACCCTTGCACCACCACTCTTGCCTTTACCCTTACTAGCTATTGTCATTCTTACCTTTCTGACACCTTTGCCAAGACTAGTGCCTTGGTAAGGATCCAGTTCTAAGCCTGTAAGAAAAGCATCGTAGTCATCAAGCATTGAACGATATTTCTTGGAAAGTTTTCTAAATTATCACTCAAATTCTTTTTACGTATAAATCTTCACCTTCATATACTACGCCTCCTCTTCCTGAAGTCTTCTTAAAAATTCACGAGCATCCATCGGCTTAGTCCCATTCTTCTTATGAGCTTCCATTTCATCAAGAGCACGGTTGAGGCTTTCTGCCACATAGGCCTCCTGCTCTGCCTGGCTCATATAAGTTTCCTGGTAACTGTTTCCAGACTTGGAGATAGAACTTGCTAATTTATCAGCATAGTCTTTGAGCTTAGCGACAAATTCGTCAAGCGTATATTGACCTGTAGAAGGTACTTGAAACTGAATATTAATCGTTTCCATCTTGTTCCTTTCTTTTAAATTAACGCCACAAAATTAACGAAAAGAATTGGAAATGCCAAAGAAAACGATGAGAAATCATACTTTATCTTATATTTTTCTTCTCACCCAAACCTTGTGACTGTGCTGACCCACAGAGCGGATGGGAACAGTCTCGTCATGGGATATCTCTTTCAGCTCCAAAGAGGCGGCGGTGCGGCTCAGGTTGTTGATGTAGGCATAGTCGGTAAGACCGATGAAGCCATTCTCATCGATGACATCCAGGGCTCGGGCGATGCGCTCCTCTCGGGTATATTTCTTTTTCAATATCAGTTTTACGCCACCCATATCCCGCTCCAGATCGCGGTCGGCTACCTGCTTCACAGACTTGATGAAATCGGGAGATGCCTTGAAGTTCACATCTCTTACGCCTACCTTGCGATAGGTCATCTTGTCGTCATCGCTCTGCATCTCCGTAGGCTTGTCATCCTCGAAACCCAAGGATAGAGAGAAGGTACCGAGGCCCTCCAGATTCACATTATAGCCCATGGAGAGCATCTCAACCAGTATTTCTTCCACATCCATCAGCACAGCCTCCGTGGTGCTTGGCGAAATGCCACGATGATAACCCTGCATCCTTTCGATGAATTCCTTGCGAGATAGCGTCCGGTTGACTACCATCTTAGGATAAACCTTACGCTTGCCGGTATGATGAACATCCGACATCTCCTGCAACTTGTACTTTGCCATATCGATTCCTTTCCTTATTAAGTTCTACATCATCATTTATAAAGAGAGACCGTAATCCTGGAAGAGATGGTTTGCATCCTTAAATGCATTCATCTATACTCTTAAGGATAATAGTCTTTATCATTAGAAGAAATCTCCGTTCAGCGATGTTGAATCTATGTTCAGCAGTGTTGAATATAAGTTCAGCAGTGCTGAACATAACTTTCTCCACGGCAAAGATACAATTTTACCTAGAGATAAACAAGAATTGTTCAGGATTTAAACTAAATTAAACAAGGGAGCGGACTAAAGCATTACCTAGTCCGCCCCCTTGTCTTCTAAGATATCATCTTTGATGTAGGAAAAGTAAAAAAGTACTATTTTGTTATATTACGAACGAAATGCGGAAAAGCCGCTTCTCCTAATTCTGGTGCGTATTCAAAACCTTCGTAACTGAAGGCTGCCAATTCTTCTGGAGTAGCAAGTTGGTTGCTTAGAATATATCTTACCATAGCTCCACGGCAAGATTTAGCCCACACAGCCTGCATTTTCAACCTACCATCCTTCTGGCGAACATAAAAGAGGGGCTGGATGACTTTCACTTCCCTGCAAATTCTCTTCCAATCAAACAGATGTTCATATTCTGCCGTAGAGAGATGGATAAGTATGCCATCGTCAGCTTTCACACTGTGGATAAGAACATCGGTCAGTTTATCTTTCCAAAATTGATTGATCGGCTTGTCGTTTGTAGCTTCAAGCGTCACGCAATGCTCCATACGATAAGGCACGATGCCATCCATCGGCCGAAGCAATCCATAGAGAAAGCAGGTAATCCAGAGATGTTTCTGGGCATACTGCAGGGATTCTTCTCCCAAAGTGTTGGCGCGTAGATGCTTATACGCCTGTCCATTGTAGGAAAGTATGGCAGGCATCTTCTCTGCAGCCATAAAATTACGATAGCGTTTCCAGTTTTCAGAAGCTATCTTGTGGCTGCAATCAAGTTGCCTAGCCAATTCCTCTACGTCAAGCTTAGCCATTTCTGCAGCCAACATATCAGCCACAGATTGGAAAAGTGGCTTTGAAACAGCTGCCCTATCTGCCTTATCAAACATGATTTTGGCATTTGCCAATAATATCTGCATAATACGTTTATTTTAATGGGGTAACTCTTAATGATTGTTTTGTTGGCAAAGTTAATGAAAATATGGCAAAACTCAAAGAAAAGTTCAATAAAAGTATAATATATTATAAATAAGAATGCCATATTGTACTTTATCTTGCGAAATCTGAAAATATTTATTATTTTTGCAAAAAAGGACTGGAAGCAAAGAGAATTTTGCTGGAACTGGAGACAGAAAAGTCATAAATGCATCCCATTATTTGTAAATTCGATAAGAATGTATCTACAAGGATGAAACAGATATAGGAGATAAATAGATATGAAAAAAGATTCAAGGGCAAACCAGGCAAGATATGTAGAACTCAATCTGTTTCCTGAGGAGAAAGAGAATCTTCTGAAAGATTCTGTCTCTTCAGAAAACGAGGAAAACCATACCTCTCCAGACAAAGAGTATAACTTGACAGGTCTGTTTGAAAGACTTTCCCAATCAGCATTCCGCAGCCGTTTTCACCTTTCGAAGAGGGATAAGGAATATATTGCAGAAAAGGGCTTGGAAACCATCCGTAAGCATGCAGAGGATTTCGTTGCCAAACGCCTTGCTCCTGCCGTGATTCCCAATGACGGCAAGCAGACACCGATGAGAGGGCATCCTGTATTTATAGCCCAGCATGCTACAGGCTGCTGCTGCCGTGGATGTTTCTTCAAATGGCATCATATACCTGCCGGAAGACAGCTGACAGGAGAAGAACAGCAATATGCTGTAGCGGTATTGATGGCATGGATTGAAAAACAGGTTTAGAAAAGAATTCACTCCACCCACCACTAGAGGTACTATGTTCCTGCAATCGGGACAAGACATGGCTTCAATGTGCTGCCCCATGAAACCACGTCCCTCCCTATTATTCCTGTATAACGCTTACAAAATGAACTGTATTTTCTCTATTATTCAGCAATAGCCTGCTGTTCTGTAGCTACTGGAGTCTCTTCGGTGGTATTCTCTGTTGTTGTCTCTGTAGCATTCTCTGTTGTAGTCTCTGTTGGAGTTGCTTCTGTAGTTGCCTCTGTGGCATTCTCCTGCTGGGTAGAATCCTCAACACCAGCCTGTGGTTGGATAGGAGTACCAACAGCCAATGTATCTGAAGGAGCATCTGGAGCTACTGTATCAACAGGAGCAACCTGAGCGTTACTTACCATTTTGCTTGATGCAAAAACGTTGCTTACTGAAACCATAACCAAAGCTGCGATAGCTGCAAACATAAACTTCTTCATAATCTTATCTTTTTAAAATTGTTACTAATTGATGTTACTTACTTGTTTGTGGATTCATTATCGAACCCGCTAATCATAGTCACAATCTGCGTGCCAAAAAGATAATAGAAATTAGTTTGTATTGATAATCAGGAGCTTATGTCCTTTGTGCCAAAAATGAATAGTGTGGAAAATGAGGAAAGTATGTGGAAACATTCCCCAAAAAGTTGGGGAATGCCTAAATGTGTCTTGCTTCAATGCGTTTCAGATAGCAATAGTGTTTCCTCCGAATTAAATACTCCATATCATTCTGGTGAGCATAGGCTTCTTTCTCAAATCTGATGTTGTAATATGCTTTCATCCAATTTCTATATTTCAGGACTAAGCAAGTAATGATAATGCCAAATAGATTGATGGCATAAAATCGTTTCATGAATGATCTCTTCTTGATTTTGATAATTCTACTCATGGCATCCCAGATTACAAAGTTCATCGAGGAAGTTCACCATCATGCTACCATTACCTCTAGAGACTGCACCCGCTCTTTCTCCTGCAATGCCCATGGCTTTCATGGCATGAACAGATGCATCAAACGGATTAGGGTTTACTGAAAGGAAAGCTCCTATGATACCAGTGGCAGCACACCCCATGGCTGTAACCTTGCCCATCAGAGGATGCCCCTCATGAACATAAGCTACTTTTTTACCATCCGTGATGATGTCTGTAGCACCGGTAATAACGATGATGCATGCCAGTTTCCTGGCAAGAATTTGAGCCTGTTCCTCAACCTCAGAAGTTTCAAGATGGCTGTCTACTCCCTGCATTCCTATCTGATGCGAGTATAATGATCGTATTTCACTGGCATTACCCTTGATGACGGCTGGCTGGCATTGAAGGATGATCTTTGATGCAGTATCCATTCGAAATCTAGTGGCACCTACTCCAACCACATCAAATACAATTGGAATTCTGCTTTTAGAAGCAGCTTTACCTGCGAATAGCATTGAGTGTGCTGTCTCGCTTTCCAAAATGCCCAGATTAAGTGCTAAGGCATTGCTCTTGCTACAGATTTCCTCCACCTCTTCCTGGGCGCGTGCCATGATTGGGGATGCCCCAATTGCCAGTAGGCTATTTGCCACAAAGTTCATGGCAACATAATTGGTTATGTTATGTATGAGAGGATGTTGCTCTTCTATCAAACGTAAATCTCTATCCATTTTCATATCTATTTAATATACACTGTAACCATTATCCCTGCACCATTGCTTGGCATGCTCAAAGCCTTGGGCTGTAGATCAATAATTTGGTTGCAAAGATACAACTTTTAAGTAGAAAACTATCATAAATGAATATAAAAAGGAAAGGCAGCTGCAGACATCTTTCAAATGCCTACACCTGCCTTTCTTTATCTATTATATGGAACTACTGTTTAAATTCTCTCAAATTGAAAGAAGAACCGCTTGTTAAGCGAAGTCCTTCATGTTAGATCTTGCACCATACTCAGCGCATCCGGCAACGATCATTGCTAAAATCATACCTAAAACTAACATACTCTTATCCTTTCTCTATTTATCTGTTATCCTAATCTTTATCCATTTCAAATCAACTTCATTGAAGCATGCTTAGATGCCTCTCAAAGGTTGATTACTTGCCGAGGCTAATCTTCTTGTTGACATTTACAACCTCTGCAAAAAGAGCAGCTACAACTGCCAGTGTCATTCCTAATGCCATCATAATTGTTACCCTTTCTTTCTTTAATTATTCGTTATTCAATCTTTTCGAGTGCAAAGGTAATGCCTTTTTTGTGTGCGTACACATTTTTTTTAAGAGAAAACTTCAAAAACGGGCGATTTCTTGATTTTCATCAAATTATGTCCTGCGGAAATGGTCAATTTGGCAGGAATTATGTTTTCCTAAAATCCGCAACTATCATCCAA
>NZ_QUCG01000055.1:0-25180 GCF_003473645.1 Prevotella sp. AM23-5
CTCGACGACGCAGAATTCAACCTCGTGGCTAGCCGCAGCGCTCAGGCAGCCGTGATCAAGGCAATCAGGGAGGGCAAGACCAGCGTGGACCTCAACGTGCCAGAAACTCCTGACGGAGGCGGCGACGGCGACGGAACCACTGGCGGTGGAGCCCAGGGCGGCGGCAGCAATGCTGGCGGCAGCGGAACTACCGGAACTGAAGGCAGTGGAAGCACCGGTGACCAGGGAACCAGCGGCGGCAATACCGGTGGTGAAGACGGCGGCGGCGACAACGTAAGTTTGTAAATCTTGTTTGATGCGGATTGCAAATCCGCAAAGCTAAAAGAGGTTAGGACGTTTTTTAACGGCGGATTGCAAATCCGCCGGAACGCCTAACGGAATCAAACATTAAAACGCCTAACGGAATCAAACATTAAAACGCCTAACGGAATTAAATATTAAACACTAAACACTAAAAGACAATGAAGAAGGATACTTGGAAAATGGTGATTCAGATTGCGATTAGCATTCTCACCGCAATAGCCACTTCGCTCGGTGTTTCAAGCTGCGTGTAAGCTGCAAGAAAGCAGAACGAAATCTGCATGTGATTAGTTTTTGAGAAGATTTTATCTATTACAGAGAGTGTGTCATAAGTCCATGACGCACCCTCTTTAATGGCATTATTCTCAGGCAAAAAAATAGGATCTGTTTCACAACAGATCCTACCACATACTTACTAAAACTAAATTAACCACTAAAAAAACTAATATCTTTATCCCCTATCACTTTAGGGAGATTTTCCATTTATCTATGTATTTACTTAAATTCTTCTTTTTTATATCTGCAAAGATAGAACTTTTCTGCGAAACGACCAAATTTTCTAGCCTTTTTTTACTAAAAAAAACGAAGAAAGCTCAGTTTTTTGCATTCTTTAAACCTTCGGCCTAATTAAAACTTGTAACCTACCGTAAGCAGGAGTTGATGGCGATTATTATCTACCTTGCATGAAGTAGGGATATTGTCCAATGTAGCATCATCCTTATTCACATAGCTCATAAACGGATAGAAATCACCCTTCTGGGTAGCATACTGATAAGCTACATCAATATTCAAGTTCTCGTAGTTGAAACCCACACCGCAGGTAAAGCGATTCATCGCCTTCCAGTTGGTATAATCGGTAGAAGTAGCGATATCTACACCATTGCTGCCAATCGACTGATCACGATAGGCATTCTCTCTGAACATCGGTGATACATAGTTGTAACCGAAACGGAGAGAAAGCATAGAGGTTGGCTTGATTTCAGCTCCCACCTTCAAGGTACTTACACCCTTCAGGTTGGCACGGGTATCTGCATTCATCGCATCATCGCTGCTGCTTGACTCGTAATAATCACCCCAGTAGTAATCGTAGTAACCGCCATCCTTCACACGGTTGTCCATGTGGTCGTACCAGGCATACTCGTAGGTAGCACCCAGGGCAAGATAATTGCCCACGGTATGACCCATGCTGACACCCACCTTCCAAGGAGTGTTCAAGCGGAAGTCATAATCCACAGTCTGTCCCTTATCACCCAATGTGTAGCAAGGCACATTGACGATATTGCCAGCTGCATCCTTATCCTGGAAAGTAGCTGGCGCATTTTTGCCATACATACTCAGATCGTGGGCTGCGCTGAGCGAGAGATCGTAGAACACAGGAGAATTGACGTAGGCACCGATGCGGAAAGGAGACTCCTCTACCGGACGGAAGATGATACCAGCCTTCACGTCATATCCAGTACCCGTAATCTTGATCTGCTCGTAGGAATCGCTGAAGTTGCCATCCACTAGATTCTCTGCATAGAGGGAATTACTGTTGTAATGAACATCATGCAAGCCGACGGTAAGACCGAGCCATACTCTATTGCCGATAGAACCGCTGATGTTGAAATCGTAGCTGCCGATGTAGCCATGCTGATATTGTCCGAAGAGATAAGAGTTGGCTTCGGCGTAAGACAAGTAGCCATTAGAGGTGAGGCTAAGCAGACCATTCTGATACTTGCCACTATTATCCTTGTAACCGCCAAAGTTTGCATCTACGGCACTCCATCCATCCACACCCTCTGCATTCTTGGCTGCAGTCAACTTGTTCTGCGAAGCCTTCGTGAGAGAATTGGCTGCGTTGAGGAGCTGTCCGAAGTCGGTACTCTTATGATAATTGAATGCGAGATTGAGTGCACTGGAGTTTCTCATCTTCGTAGACCAGACGATGCCTACCTGGTCGAAGGTTGGATGACTCTTCTTGCCCTTGATATCTATGGTAGAATTGCCAAGGGAAATGCTGTTGTCTGCACCGCTCTGGGCGATGACGCCGGCAGAGAGGGAAATCTGATTCTTGCGGAAAAGACCCACACCGGCTGGGTTGGTACTGATGGTAGAGATATCGGCACCCAAGGCCTCCATCGCACCACCCATACCTACATAGCGGGCGGTACCCGTGAGTTGGCTGGCTGCCAACTTGGTATCCTGATAGGTTTCCTGCGCAGCGGCACTCATGGAAGCCACGAGGGCACTGGCAAAAAGTATATGTTTTAAATGATTCATATTATTTCTAATTTTAATTGTTTATAAAGCTTTTGCCCTTTCAGGGCGTATTCATAAAAACCACTATAACCCAGGGCGATGCCCTGGGCTAGGAGCTTTTGGGCCTTCAGCCCGTACTTGAACCACATACGAAACTTCAGTAACTGAGTATTTCAGGGCGTGCTGTCAAATGGCAAATCCTTTCAGGGCGTTCTGGCAAATGGCAAATCCTTTCAGGGCGTTTATCGGCGACCTCCGAAGCTGCCGCCACCTGAGCGTCCGCCACCTCCAAAGCTGCCACCACCGGAATGGCCACCACCGAAGCTGCCACCTCCGCCTACACTGCCGCCACTGAAGCTGCCGCTGTTGCCGAAGCTGGAATTATTGCGCGTTCCGAAGTTGGAGTTGTTGTTGAAACCATTGTTCTCACGACGCTGACCGAAGCTGCGGTTGGAACCGCTTCTGCGGGTATAGGTATTGTTATTGCCCTGCGACCCGCCATACCCATATCCATGAGAAGCATCGATGCGTCCCGGATTGTTATAGCGCTTGCCGCCGGCAAAACCACCATAGCTTACATGCCCAATCATCGGGCCACCCCAGTACCAAGGGCCATACCAGCCACCCCAGCCATAATACCATGGGTCGTACCAGCCGCCATACCAGCCGGCATAGCCATAATACCATGGATCATACCAAGGATCAAACCATGGGTCGTACCAGCCCGTATAGTAGCCGTATCGCCAAGGATTGTGCCAGCCCCACATGCGGGAGCGCCAATAGTATGGACCATAGCCATAGTAGCCATAGAACCAAGGATCGTAGTAGCCATCCCAGCGGCTCATTCTGCGGGTATTGCCGAAATCCTCCTCCTCGTTGATATACTTCTGTGCGAAGTAAGCATCATCGTAGATGCTGTCGGGTGCCACCCCCTTGCCTACATGAAACTGGATGATATCGTTACCGAGTGAATCAGTACCCACTTTCTCGTAATGGCTCAGGAATCTGCCACCACGGTTGTACTCATCCACATTCCGGTTGCTGCCGCTCCAGAAGAGGGCATAGATACTGTCGCGGCGTGCCTGCTGAGCCTTGTACTCACGCAGTAACGCAGCTTTTCTCTCAGCCTTCTCCTTCGCCTCCTTCTTCGGATTGAAGTAGAGGTCGTCGTCCTGTGCCAT
Organism: Prevotella sp. AM23-5; assembly: GCF_003473645.1. Taxonomy (NCBI): domain Bacteria; kingdom Pseudomonadati; phylum Bacteroidota; class Bacteroidia; order Bacteroidales; family Prevotellaceae; genus Prevotella; species Prevotella sp. AM23-5. Next base: position 3,723 of record NZ_QUCG01000055.1, read on the forward strand.
CGAAGTGAATGGCATTGCGGCTGCCATCAGGACTGCAAGAAGATACATTTTCTTCATTGTATATTTCTCCTATCTTTTTCTGTTCTTTATGCAAAAATACCACTTATTTTGATGCAAAATTACAGAATTTCCCTAAATAATAGTAGGTTTTCCCCTATTTTTTTATAATTTTGCAGAAGATTTAAAGGATTTCAAACTTTTTAGAACATCCGTAAGCATTTTTAGGACAAAATCAATAGAAAAAAGACATGAAATATTTAGTAGCGACATTCAATATCGAAACATCGGCCGACTTGATGCAAGCCTGCCAGGACTTGCTCGCCGACGGTGCTGCCGAGGCTGGATTCGAATCGTTTGAAGAAACCGAAACGGGTATGGAGGCATACGTGCAGAAAGACCTCTTCGACAAGGAGGCGCTGGATGCCTACATCGCCGACTTCCCTATCATGGACACCCAGATAACCTACGACATCCAGGATGCCGAAGACAAGGACTGGAACCAGGAATGGGAAGAGCAGGGCTTCGACCCTATCTTCGTGGGCGACCAGGTAGTGATCTACGATGCCAAGCATCCGGAACTTTATCCGGACACCAGCAACCGTCCCGACATCATCGAGATCGGCATCGAAGCAAAGCTGGCCTTCGGAACCGGCAACCACGAAACGACCCGTATGATCATCGCACAGCTGCTGAAGATGCCAGTCAAGACCAAGCGCATACTAGACTGCGGAACGGGTACGGGCATCCTGGGACTCACCGCCTCGAAGCTCGGCGCCAAGGAAGTGGTGGGCTACGACATCGACGAATGGAGCGTGGAGAATGCCAAGCACAATGCCGTACTGAATGGTGTAGATAACATGGAGGTACTCTTCGGAAACAGCAGTGTACTGAACCACGTGAGCGGTGTCTTCGACGTGGTGATGGCCAACATCAACCGCAACATCCTGCTGGAAGACATGAAACTCTTCCGCAGCGTGATGAATATGGGCGGCACACTGATTCTGAGCGGCTTCTACGAGGAAGATGTACCTGTATTGCTGGAGAAAGCAGATGAGCTGGGACTGCACGAGATAACAAGACAGGTAGATAACAACTGGACCTGCCTGGTACTGGGAGCGTAAAACCCGGGCTGAAAGTCCAAAAGCTCCTAGCCCAGGGCAGCGCCCTGGGTGATTACGGACACAAACTTGTCGCCCTGAAAGGGCAAAAGCTTTGAAATTGAAAGCTTTTGCCCTTTCAGGGCGACTTTGCTGTATTAATTCTAAAACCCAGGGCGCTGCCCTGGGCTAGGAGCTTCTGCCCTTTCAGGGCGTATGGGATGTGGCTTATGACACACCCTCTTATTCTTCTTCATCATTATCCCACAATTTCTTATCCTTGTCATTGCTGCCGATGCAAAGCTGGCGCAGATCGTAGTAGCTGCCGTTGTAGATATCGAAATCCACATAGCCCTTGATGCCCGGAAGCTTTCCTGCATCCGTATGCTGCCAGAACTTCCACTTGCCCTTGTACTGCACCTTATCTACATAATAATGCGCTATCCAGTAAGGATAGTCATCGAAAACGGGCGCACTGAGATACTGCTCCTTAAACTTGTAATAGGTATAGATGATCGGTTTCACATGATACCTATCCTCTACGATATGCAGCCACGTGAGCACATCGCGCTGAAAATCCTCTACACTCTTGTCATCGGGCTTATGCTCGATGTCGAGTACGGGCGGAAGATCGCCATCCGTAAGATGCACCTGCTCCAGAAAGTAATACGCCTGTTCGCGAGCCGTAGATTTATTACTCCAGAAATGATACACGCCACGGATGAATCCATAGTCGCGAGCCTGATTGAAGTTCTCACGGAAGTTTTCATCCAGGCGACTGGAACCTTCGGTACTCTTGATGATGACAAAGCGCACAGGACAACCCTTGATCATCGCATTATTGAGCTGCTCCCAGTCTATCTTGCCCTGATAATGAGAGATATCAATGCCATGAATCTCGTAGCCTTCAGGATACACCTCATCGCCATAGAGGGCACGCCATCTGAAACCGGTAGGACCTACGAAGAAATGATAGAACAGAAAAACATACAGCACTACTACCGCCGTTCCACCAATCCACCATGCCAATCGGGGATAACGCAGAAAAACAGAAGACGAACGCCTTCTGCCACCAGAGCCCCCACGCCGAGAAGAAGTCTTCCTTCTCGCCACAGTACCCTTTTTTTGTGAAGAAGCCGTTCGTCTTGTTGACATATAATAATATGATTATTTCTTATTACTTAGCCTGCTCCAACTGGAGAGTCTTTGTGGTCTGATCGCAAACCTCAGATGGACCCCAGTACTGGATAGGACCTGGATATACATAAGATGTCTCCTTAGCCCACTGCTCACGCTTAGAAGCGAAGAACTTGAATGGAGCACCGTCGAGCTCTACGAGAGCCTTGCGGATAACTGGCTTGTTGGCACCGTTACGACGCTCGATATTCATCATCATTGTGATAGGCACACCACCGGCAATCCACTCAGCTGCAGGAGCTGTTGTATTCTTGATGATTGACATGTAACCAGTCTTGCCGTTAGCGATGAGGCGAGATGCGTTGAAACCGAGTGAGTAGCAGTAGTCAGCATCGTAGTTAGAAGGAGCTGCGCAACGTCCCTCGTAACCGAAGAAGTGGTGCTGAGCTGAGAACTTACCAACGTACTTACCCTCCTTCTTCCAAGCAGCCAACTTGTCAGCTACCATGCGAGAGAGCAACTTCTCTGTCTCGATGAGAGAAACCTGTACGTTTCCGTGAGGGTCACGGTCGAGGCAAAGCTGGCGAGCTACGTCAGCTGGCAATGACTCCAATACAGCGAGGTTATCCTTAGCGATAGCACCCTTAACGAATGCGATCTGCTCCTCAGCGCCAGCAAACTCACGGCTCTCACCTGTTGCAGGATCTGTAAGAACCTCGTTCAACTCTGCGATGAGCTTCTTGATAGCTGGGATGAACTCGATCAAGCCCTCTGGGATGAGAACAGTACCGAAGTTGTTGCCATCAGCAGCACGGTCAGCTACAGCTGTAGCGATGTATGTTACAACATCATCAAGAGACATCTCCTTAGCCTCTACCTCCTCAGAAATCAGGCAGACGTTTGGCTGAGTCTGGAGTGCGCACTCAAGAGCGATGTGAGAAGCAGAACGACCCATCAACTTGATGAAGTGCCAGTACTTGCGTGCAGAGTTACAGTCGCGCTCGATGTTACCGATGAGCTCAGAGTAAGTCTTGCAGGCCGTATCGAAACCGAAAGAAGTCTCGATCTGCTCGTTCTTCAAGTCACCGTCGATAGTCTTAGGGCAACCGATTACCTGAACGCCATACTTCTTGGCAGCATAGTACTCAGCGAGAACGCAAGCGTTGGTGTTAGAGTCGTCACCACCGATGATAACGAGCGCCTTGATACCGAGCTCACGGAGAATCTCGATACCCTTCTCAAACTGGTCTTCCTTCTCCAGCTTGGTACGGCCAGAACCGATGATATCGAAACCACCAGTGTTACGGTACTCGTCCATGATCTCAGGAGTAATCTCCATATACTTGTGATCAACGAGACCGCCAGGACCGAGGATGAAGCCATAGAGCTTGTTAGCTGGGTTGAGAGACTTCACACCGTCGAAGAGACCAGAGATCACGTTGTGACCGCCAGGAGCCTGACCACCAGAAAGGATAACACCTACGTTGAAAGCAGGGAGTTCCTGAGCCTCGCCAGCCTCGAAAGTAATAACAGGCATTCCGTATGTGTTAGGGAAGAGAGCCTTGATTTCTTCCTGGTTACCTACTGACTGAGTTGCTGCACCCTCAACTGCCTTTACAGGACCCTGAAGCGCCTTTGGCAACTTTGGCTGATAAGCCGCTCTTGCAATCTGCAATGCACTTTTTTCCATAATTCTTTTATTAATATTTAATTAGTTGAAACTTCAAAAACACTGCAAATTTAAGGTTTTTCTACGAGATACGGAAAGAAAAATGCTAAAAATGAGTTAATATCGATATTTTTTTTGATTTTCTATTGCTTTTCCAAAGAAAATGATTATCTTTGAGCCAATGTTTTTAACCAATTATTAATTTAGAAATAAGAATTATGGCTAACAAAAGAGATTTAAAACGCACTATCAACTACATCACCAGCGAGCTTTTCGCTGAGACTGTAGCAGCGTCTTTGTACAATGGAAAACCTTCTCAGGAGGACGTAGATGGCATCCTTTCATCTATCGTAATGGTCAATAACGACTTCATCAAGCGCGTTTCTCACCCAGAGCCTGGCATAAAGCCGGGAGCATACTATCAGAACCTGATTCATGACTTCAACAAGCAGGTGAGCGAGATTATCGACCAGATCTCCAACATGGGATAAGCCCCAAGAAACGGAGAAGAACATCCATTATACCTATATAATATATAGATAACAGATTAAAAAGAAATGATCAAGGACATCTGTCAGTGGATATTATACAAGCGAATGGGATGGAAGAAGGAAGTAACCATCGACTTTCCCAAGAAGTACATCATCTGTCTTGCACCACACACCAGCAACTGGGACTTCCTGATAGGACAGCTCTACTCCAGAGCTGAAAACATCAAGAGCAACTTCCTGATGAAGAAGGAATGGTTCTTCTGGCCGCTGGGACCTATCTTCAGAAAGATGGGAGGCGTACCGGTGTGGAGAAGCAAGCATACCAGCATGACCGACAACCTGGCCGAAGAGGCTAAGAAGCGCGAGAGTTTCGGTCTCTGCATCACTCCGGAAGGTACCCGCTCGCTCAACCCGGAATGGAAGAAGGGATTCTATTTCATCGCCCTCAAGGCAGGCATCCCTATCCTACTCTACGGCGTGGATTACGAGAAGAAGGTGATACAGTGTACCAAGATGATCATCCCTTCGGGTGATGTGGAGAAGGACATGCGGGAAATCAAGCTGTACTTCAAGGATTTCAAGGGTAAGAAACCTGAGAAATTCTCTATCGGAAATATCGACTAACAAGCAAAAAGAAAGGAGGATGTGTCATAAGTCCAGATAATGGCAACCGAGGACGGGCTGAAAGCCCAAAAGCTCCTAGCCCAGGGCATCGCCCTGGGTATAGTAGCAGTCAGCAAGGCGCCCTGTAAGGGCAAAAGCCTAAAAAATTGCCTGGTATCTGCAAGCTTTTGCCCTTACAGGGCGACAGGTTTACGTCCATAAATACCCAGGGCGATGCCCTGGGCTAGGAGCTTCTGCCCTTTCAGGGCGTATTGGATGTGACTTATGACACACCCTCATCATAGAAGAAAGTGAAAAAAACGAGATTTACAAAATATGGGCTGATAAGCAGTCTGCTTATCTCTTCCGGATTCATGCTGCAGGCATTCGATGAGGGAAACAGTCATACATGGGGAAACATCGAATACGATGAAGATCCGTGGGTGTTCAATGCCTCACGCCCCTACTTCGTGACTGCCGGACTGCAGAACCGGCATCTCTCACTATGGGCATCGCACGGAAGATACTGGGATGCTGAAAGAGGATGGAAATGGCAACGTCCTAACCTCTTCTGTACCACGGAAGACCTCTTTACCCAGACCATTGTGGTGCCTTATCTCATCCCGATGCTGGAAAATGCAGGCGCCATCGTCTTCACTCCCCGTGAACGCGACTGGCAGCAGCAGGAGATTGTTGTGGATAACGACGACAGACACTCCATCTCCTACCAGGAATTCGTGAATGGCAAGAAATGGAAGAACTGCGACTCCCTGGGATTCGCCAACCTCCAGGCTTCCTATCAGGATGGAGAGAATCCGTTCCAGATGGGTACCGTGAGACAGGCAAAGGCTACCAAGCGAAAGAAGAACAGCCTGGTAAGCTATCAGCCTAACTTCCAGAAAGAGGGAAAATATGCCGTTTATGTAAGCTATCAGACACTGCCCAAGAGTGTGCCTGATGCCAAATACATCGTCTATCACAAGGGACAGGCTACAGAGTTCACCGTCAACCAGCGCATGGGTGGCGGCACATGGGTATATCTCGGCACCTTCGAGTTCGACAAGGGATGCAATGAGTTCAACCGTGTGGTCTGCACCAATCACGCCTCCCGCAGAGGTGTAGTAACCACCGATGCCGTACGATTCGGAGGCGGTATGGGCAACATAGAACGTGGCGGATTCGTAAGCGGAATGCCACGCTGCCTGGAAGGAGCAAGATACTACGCCCAGTGGGCTGGAGCACCCTATAGCGTGTATGGCGGAAGAAAGGGAAAGAACGATTATGCCGACGACATCAACACCCGTTCGATGATGACCAACTGGCTGGGAGGCGGCAGCGTATATATGCCGGCAATGGACGGCAAGCGCGTGCCGATAGAGCTTTCTCTCGCCCTGCACAGCGACGCAGGATACAATCCTGACGGACAATCCACCTGGGGTGCACTCGCTATCTGCACCACCGACTTCAACGATGGCATGCTGAACAGCGGCATTTCAAGATTTGCTTCAAAGGATTTCGCTAAGGCTTTGAGAGATAATCTTGTAGAAGATATGACCAACACCTTTGGTTCATTCGGAAAACGCTATCTCTGGGACAGAAACTATTCGGAGACCCGACTGCCGGAAGTACCATCGGCAATCATCGAAATGCTCTCTCACCAGAGCTTCCCGGACATGCGCATCGCACAGGATCCGATGGGCAAGTTTACCATCGCCCGCTCCATCTACAAGACTATTCTCAGATTCGTGAGCAGCAACCATGACGAACCGTATGTGGTGCAGCCTCTGGCACCTAACCACTTCAGCGTGGAGGTGGATGAACTGGGCTATGCCAGCCTCACCTGGAATGCGCAGCTTGACAAAACGGAACCTACCGCCAAGCCAACCAGCTACATCGTTTATCAGGCAGAAGGCAAAGGCGGATTCGACAATGGTACGATGGTTCGCTCCAACATCTACAACGTGAAGCTGGAGCCAGGCAAGCTCTACAACTTCCGGGTGGCAGCTGTAAACCAGGGCGGTGAGAGCTTCCCATCAGAAACCCTCTCGGCACTCTATAACCCTACTGCCACCAACAAGATTCTGATCGTAAACAATTTCCATCGCCTTGCCTCACCGCAGGTGGTAGATAACGACAGTATCCAGGGCTTCGACTTCGACCAGGACCCAGGCGTAAGCTATGGTCTGACGGCGGGCTGGAGCGGCAAGCAGCGGGTATTTGACATCCATAGAATGGGTATTGAATCATCCAGCGGACTGGGATACAGCGGCAACGAGATGATAGGACAGTTTGTGGCAGGCAATGACTTCAACCATACCGTGGAGCATGCCCAGGCTATCGCTTCCGGCAACAAGTACAGCATCGCCAGCTGTTCGAGCGAAGCCATCCTTTCGGGAAGAGTGAAGATGACCGACTATCAGGCGGTGGACCTCATCAATGGTCTGGAGCGTTACGACGGTTATACCCACCAGTACTACAAGACCTTCACCCCAACCATGCAGAAGCGCATCAAGTACTATGCCCTCAACGGCGGAAAACTGCTTGTGAGCGGCTCCTACAACGGCAGCGACATGCAGGATGAAGAGGAGAAATCATTCATGGGCGCTATCCTGAAAGTAAACTATGAGCCTACCGGCACCAAGTTTATCGTGCAGGATATCAATCCGGAAGATTCCACCATTACCGAGCGAGACAGCATCGTAACTACATCGCCTATGGTAAGCGGACTGGGCAAGGAATTCAGCTACTATCATTCGCTGAATGCCAAGCATTATGCAGCCACCCATCCGGAGATACTCAAGCCTATAGGCAGCACAGCCTTCTGCGCCATGCGTTATCTTACAGGAACCAGCGCGGCAGTTGCCTACAGGAGTACCAGCTACCGCACCTTCACCATGGGATTCCCACTGGAGTGCATCAGCGATGAGAAAACCCGCTACAGCATCATGCAGGGTATTCTGAAGTTCCTGACGGAATAGAAGAATAGCCGGGAACAAAACGTATAAATAATAACCCATCATTTGAGCAAACTTTGCTGACCATAAAGTTCAAAGTTCAATGTTCAATGTTCAAAGTAAAAAAAGATATGTATAAGATTCAAGCAAACCAGTCTGGTACACGCTCTATCGAAGTGAGCGACCAGCATTTAGAGATTATTGACAAGTATCAGTTGCTCCGCAACCTCGTAGATAGCAATGGCATCATCGACGAGGAAGTGCTCGACAAGTTAAGATTCAACGTCCGTTCTCTTCTGGAGAGCAGCGACATCAAGGACAAGGAGTTGCTCGACCTCTGCCTCGACGTAATCTACAACCAGAATATGAAGGCACTCGGCCTCCACAACCTCGTATTGCTCTACGTAGATTGGAAAGACAAGAAGGATGCACAGGAAGCAGCTGAGGCTGAGCAAGATGCAGTGAATGACTAAAGTATATTGAATGGATTATAAGTTAACAGATTTTCTCCCAACAACCAAGAAGGAGTGCGAACTCAGAGGATGGGACGAACTGGACGTCATCCTCTTCTCGGGTGATGCCTACGTAGATCATCCATCCTTCGGACCGGCTATCCTCGGCAGAATCCTGGAGGCTAACGGCTATCGCGTAGCCATCGTGCCTCAGCCCGACTGGCATGGCGACTTCCGTGACTTCAAGAAGCTCGGTCGCCCTCGCCTCTTCTTCGGCGTATCGCCGGGAGCCATGGACTCGATGGTAAACCGCTACACGGCAAACCGCCGTATGCGCAGCGAGGATGCCTTCAGTCCTGACTCCCGCCACGACATGCGTCCCGACTATCCGTCTATCGTCTATACCCAGATACTGAAGAAACTCTATCCCGACGTACCTGTGGCACTGGGCGGTATTGAGGCATCACTGCGCCGCATCAGTCACTACGACTACTGGAAGGATGAACTCCGCAAGTGCATCCTCTGCGATTCGGGTGCCGACCTCATCCTCTACGGTATGGGCGAACGCTCTATCGTGGAACTTGCCAATGCATTAGCCGAAGGCAAGACCATGGACCAGATTCACGAGATGCCTCAGGTGGCTTTCTACTGCAAGGAGAAGGACATCCCTGGCGGATTCAAGGAGGATGACATCATCCTGCATAGCCACGAGGAGTGCCTGCATAACAAGAAGGGACAGGCGGAGAACGTGCGCCATCTGGAGGAAGAAGCCAACAAGATGCATGCCCAGCGCATGATTCAGGAGACCGACGGCAAGTATGTGGTGGTGAATCCACCATTCCCGCTGATGACCACCGAAGAGCTGGATGCAGCCTTCGACCTGCCTTACACCCGTCTGCCTCATCCTAAATACAAGGGCAAGACCATTCCGGCATACGAGATGATCAAGTTCTCTGTGAACCTGCATCGTGGCTGCTTCGGTGGTTGCTCGTTCTGTACCATTTCGGCACATCAGGGTAAGTTCGTGGTTTGCCGAAGCAAGGAGAGCATTCTGAAAGAGGTGAAGAAAATCATCGAGATGCCTGATTTCAAGGGCTATCTGAGCGATCTGGGCGGTCCTTCGGCAAACATGTATGGCATGCACGGCAAGAACCAGAAGGCGTGCGAGGTGTGCAAGCGCCCATCGTGCGTGAACCCTCAGATTTGTCCGAACCTGAACACCGACCACAGCAAGCTGCTGGAGATCTATCATGCCGTAGATGCCCTGCCGGGTATCAAGAAGAGCTTCATCGGTAGTGGTGTGCGCTACGACCTGCTCCTACACAAGAGCAAGGACGAGAAGGTGAACCAGGCGGCAAGGGAATATACCCGCGAGCTGATCACCAAGCACGTGAGCGGCCGACTGAAGGTAGCACCGGAACATACCAGTCCGGAGGTATTGAAGTTCATGCGCAAACCATCGTTCGATCTCTTCTACGAATTCAAACGCATCTTCGACAAGATCAACAAGGAAGAAGGTCTCAACCAGCAGATCATTCCATACTTCATCAGTTCGCATCCGGGCTGTCATGAAGAGGATATGGCAGAACTGGCAGTAATTACCAAGGGACTCGACTTCCATCTGGAACAGGTACAGGACTTCACTCCTACCCCAATGACGATTTCTACGGAAACCTGGTACACGGGATACGACCCATACACCTTGGAACCAGTATTCAGTGCCAAGACCCAGAAGGAAAAGCTTGCCCAGCGCATGTTCTTCTTCTGGTACAAGCCAGAGGAGCGCCGCGCCATTGAGAGCGAGCTTCGCCGAATAGGCAGAGCGGATCTCATCGACAAGCTATACGATAAGAAGAGCTTTGGCGGAAATCATGGCGGAGGTTTCAAGGGTAAGAAGACCAACTTCGACGACAAGGCGATTGGTTCTACCTATGACAATCCGGGCGTGGGCAGAGGTGCTAAAGGCAAGCGTGGTGCCGGCAGAAATGCAGCGGAGCCAAAAGCCGGAAGAGACCGTGGCAGAAATGCCGCAGACCGCTATGCGCCAAAGGGATATGGTAATGTAGGATGCTATGATGAGGAGAAATATCTCAATGAAGGCCGTCCTTTGAATGGTAAATCTTCAAGAAACGGTCATGCTCAGCAAGGCAGAGGGAATAATGCTCAGCAAGGCAGAAGCAACAATGCCAATGCTAATATCCGCGATGCAGTAGCCGCAGCCAGAGCCGAGCTACGCAATCAGAAAGAGCAAGGTGCCGGCTTCTTCAAGGACAAGAAGAAAAAGAGTTTCAATCCTAATTTCGACACCGATAACCACAATCGCAAGAACCGCTATAACAGCGGAGACAAGAACGAGCGTGGCAGCGGAGACAGAAACGAGCGTGGCAGCGGACGTGGACGTGGAAACCAGGGAAGAAACGAAGGAAGAGGCAGGAGAAGATAATATGAAATGAATTTTAAAAAGAGGGTGTGTCATAAACCACATCCCATACGCCCTGAAAGGGCAGAAGCTCCTAGCCCAGGGTAACACCCTGGGTCTATATATCAACAACAAAGTCGCCCTGTAAGGGCAAAAGCTTTAAATATGAGAAGCTTTTGCCCTTACAGGGCGACTTTGTAAAAATCCAATTATACCCAGGGTGTTGCCCTGGGCTAGGAGCTTCTGCCCTTTCAGGGCGTGCTTCACAAATGCTAGTATTGTCTCAGTGTCCAGGGCGTGCTTCACAAATGCTAGTATTGTCTCAGTGTCCAGGGCGTACTTCACAAATGCTAGTATTGTCTCAACGCCCCGAGCAATTCAGCATTCTCAGTTTTGTTTCCGATGGTGATTCTCAGACAGTTGCCGCAAAGCTGAACCTTATTGCGGTTTCTTACGATGATGCCCTGTGCCACCAGATAATCGTAGATGGCCTGCGCATCCGTAACCTTTACCAGGAAGAAGTTGGCATCCGTAGGATAAACCTTCACGGTGATAGGCAGATCCAGGAAGGCAGCCATCACCTTCGAACGCTCCTGAAGGATGTTCTTCACCCACTCATCCACCTTCAATGGATTCTTCAAAACCTCAAGTGCCTGCTGCTGGGTAAGCAGATTCACATTATAAGGATACTTCACCTTATTGAATATGTCAATAATCTCCTTGCTGGCAAACGCCATACCCAGACGAAGCGCTGCACAACCCCATGCCTTGCTCATCGTATTGAGCACGATGAGATTAGGGAAATGCTTCAACACGCCTCGGAAGGTGCGCTCAGATGAGAAATCGCTATAAGCCTCATCTACAATGACAATACCATCAAAGAGGCGAAGCACCTCTACGATAGCCTCGCGATTGATGTGATTGCCCGTCGGGTTGTTAGGGCTGCAGAACCATACCACCTTGGTATTCTCATCGCAGGCATCGATGATCTTCTCGGCAGAAATCTGATAGTTCTCATCGAGCAACACAGAGCGATACTCCACGTCGTTGACATCAGCACACACCTCATACATACCGTATGTAGGAGCGATGGCTACCACATTATCCTTGCCAGGGCGACAGAATACACGGTAAACCAAGTCGATGGCCTCATCCGAGCCATTGCCCAGGAAAATCTGGTCTTCAGCTACCCCCTTGATCTTACTCACCTGTTTTTTCAGTTCCACCTGCAGCGGGTCAGGGTATCGGTTATAAGGGTCGTTATAGGGATTCTCGTTGGCATCGAGGAAGACGCGGGCATTTCTGCCAGCGAATTCCGTGCGTGCGCAACTGTAAGGTGCCAAGTTCCAGATGTTTTCTCGGCACAAGTCTTTTAAATCTTTCATACCTTACTTTTATTTTAGACTTTTTACTCTCAATCTCATGGCGTTGGCATGTGCCTCCAACTGCTCGTTCTCCGCCATCGTCACCACAGCATCACCTATGTTACGAATACCTTCTTCCGTGAGATGCTGGAAGGTGATCTTGCGGTTGTAACTGTCGAGGTTCACGCCATTGTAAGCCAGTGCATAGCCATGGGTTGGCAGGGTATGATTGGTACCGCTGGCATAGTCACCGGCACTCTCACATGCATAGTTGCCCAGGAATACGCTGCCCGCATTCACCACTTTCTCGGCAAGCTGCTCATAATCAGCAGTTGCAATGATGAGATGCTCAGGGGCATAGGTATTGCAGAGATCGATGGCTTCCTCTTCGTCCTTCACGAGGATGAACTTGGAATTGTCCAATGAGGTCTGCGCCATCTCCTTACGTGGCAACTGCTCCAACTGCACTTCCACTTCCTTCTTCACATCTTCCAAAACCTTTTCGGAGGTAGTGATGAAGAAAACCTGAGAGTCGAAGCCGTGCTCAGCCTGCGATAAGAGGTCGGCAGCCGCAAAGACAGGGTTGGCAGTTTCATCAGCGATAAGACAAACCTCCGAAGGTCCAGCCGGCATATCAATAGCCACATCGTGGAGAGAAACCTGCTGCTTGGCAGCCATCACAAACTGGTTGCCCGGACCGAAGATCTTATAAACCTTAGGCACACTTTCTGTTCCGTATGCCATCGCACCGATGGCCTGCACGCCGCCAGCCTTGAAAATCTTGCTTACGCCAGCAATTTTTGCCGCCATCAGGATAGCAGGATTCACCTTACCCTCCTTGTTAGGAGGCGTGCAGAGAACAATCTCCTTACAACCGGCAATCTTGGCAGGAGTGGCGAGCATCAATACGGTGCTAAACAAAGGTGCAGTACCACCAGGGATATACAATCCCACCTTCTCTATCGCCACGCTCTTCTGCCAGCAGGTGACACCAGCACAGGTTTCCACCTTCTTACCCTCAAACTTCTGGCTCTGATGGAATGCGGCAATGTTATGATGGGCGAGGTGCAAAGCGTCTTTCAGTTCTTGAGAAACCAGTTGCTCAGCCTCTTCGATTTCAGCTTCAGTCACAGCCAAAGAATCGAGATGGGCATGATCAAACTTCTCCTCGTAACGCTTCACGGCTTCATCGCCATGGTTCTTCACATCGTCGAGTACACCTTGTACGGTCGCATTCAACTGCGATACATCCAGGTGTGGGCGTTCTACAATCTCGCTCCATTCCTCCTTTGCAGGATACTTTATTACCTTCATTCCTTATTATACTTTGAAATTTATTAATACATTGAACTTTGCAAATAGTTCAATGTTACAATATCATCTTCTCGATTGGTGTCACCAGGATGCCCTGTGCACCGAGTTCCTTCAACTTACCGATGATTTCCCAGAAGCGCTTCTCATCGAGAACGGTGTGGATAGAGCACCACTCCTCGTCTGCCAATGGGATGATGGTAGGGCTCTTGATACCAGGCAATACCTGGGTAATCTCCTCTACCTTCGCCTTAGGGGCATTCATCATCACGTACTTCTTGTCCTGGGCAGAGCGTACAGCCTCGAAGCGGAACAGCATCTCGTTGAGAATCTGATGCTTCTCATCATCCATTTTCCAGTTGCCGATGAGCAGAGCCTCGCTCTTCATCACTACCTCAACCTCGGCGAGATTGTTGCTTACCAGTGTAGAACCAGAGCTGACAATATCAAAGATACCATCTGCCAGACCGATACCCGGGCTAATCTCCACAGAACCAGTGATGACGTGAATGTCGGCATTGATATTGTTCTTCTTCATGAAGTTGCGCAGGATGTTAGGATAAGAGGTAGCAATCTTCTTGCCATTAAACCACTGCAATCCTGGATAATCAATCTTCTTAGGGATGGCAAGACTCAAGCGGCACTTGCTGAAACCCAATCGGTCGATAATCTGTGCGTTTTCACCACGCTCTACAAATTCATTCTCACCCACGATACCGATGTCGGCAACGCCAGAGGCTACGCTCTGAGGAATATCATCATCGCGGAGATAGAGCACCTCCAGAGGGAAATTACTTGCCTGCACCAGAAGAGTGCGCTTTGAGGCGCTTACCTTGATGTCCGCCTCTGCTAAAAGATTCATTGTGTCGTCGAACAGACGACCTTTACTTTGTACTGCTATTCGTAACATATTTCTGTATTTTGTTTGAAAAACATTGCAAAAGTACATAAAATTGTTAGAATATGTGCATAATTCATGTTAATTGATTAAAAAACTCGAAAAATAGCACATTAAACGGCAAAAAATAAGTAATTTTGCACTAAAAGAGAATATAAAGGATTCTCAGAAAGTAACAATAAGTATCGGATTTTATACCAAAACGTGCAAATTCCGTGCAAATAAAAAAGGAGATACGAACTTATGATTAAGGTATCAATCAAGCTAGATAAAAGACGGCGATTGAATAGCGGTAAGTTTCCGCTCAAATTCAAGGTCGCAAGAAAAGATAGTGCCATTTATATTCCGACAGGCTATGAGCTGAAAGAAGATGAATGGGATGCGAAAAATGAAAAGGTGAAGGGATTGCCCGAGCAGCGAGTAATCAATATGAAACTAATAAAAAGGCTTTCCCTTCTCAATGATAAGATAGTGCAGTTGCAAGAAGAAGGCAAACTGCGCTACTTCTCTAACAAGAAGCTTTCGCTCTATTTATCCAATGATGAGGATGAGCAAGAATATAAGAATCATCTTTTCAAAACTCAGATGGATGCTTTCCTTGCGACTAAGGATAATGAAGGTACAAAGTTGGTCTATACAACAACTGCAAGCAAAATCAGCAACTATTGCGACTATGAATCTTTAAGGTTGGAGGATATAGATATTGAATGGCTTGATGGATTTGTTGAATCCTTGAAAAAGGATAAGAACACAAAGAATACCATTGCTGTAAGGTTAAGGGGTATTCGGGCGGTTCTAAACTTCGCAAGAAAGAAAGGGCTATTGAAGGAATACGTATTCAATATGTATTCAATCAAAATGGAAGAGACTAAGAAACGTTCTTTGACGGTCGAAGAACTAAGAAAGCTGCATGATGCGAAGCTTACTCCGCTTCGTGCTAGGCATAGGGATATTTTCTTCCTTATCTTCTATCTTATGGGCATCAACCTCATTGACCTCTCTAGAATAGTAAAGATTGAAAACGGCAGAATAACTTATAGACGAGCAAAGACGGGTACATTATATAATATTAAGGTAGAACCCGAAGCCCTTGAAATTATCGAAAAATATAGGGGTAAAGAACACCTTCTAAGTGTATTCGATAGAAAGAGCTCTTATCGCTATTACGATGTATCAATCAATAAAATGCTATCTAAGATTTGCAATAGCATCGGTATTCCCGAAGTCAGTACGTATTGGGCAAGGCATACTTTTGCCACCATTGCTTATGAAATTGGTATCAGTATGGATGTCATCGCTGACTGCCTTGGGCACAAGAGTAGCCATAGAATAACCTCTATATATGTGCGCAAAGACCAACAACTGATTGATGAAGCCAACCGAAAGGTTATTGATTATGTTCTATATGGCAAGAAGGGGTAGAGCTTTCGCCCTACCCTTTCTTGTAATATATAATGACTATTTCTTACATCTTTTTCTTCTTGCTTCTATTCGGATAGGAAAATAATTCTGAATCCTACCATCTATATTTACAAAACAGTAGTCTATCCATTTGGTGCTATAATCTCCAAGCAAAGACTTTACGGAATATCGGATTATCTTAGCCTTGCGCTTGAACTTATAACCTTGGCTCTCCCAATAAGGACGAGCCTTCTTTACTTGCTTTTTAGCTTTTCTAATACTAGTCATACACTACTCCTTTTTATTCTGTAAATACGTCAAGCACTCCTTGGCGATAGTGCTTACCGCCTTGGAATATTCATCATCGTATAACGATTCGTTACCATCATACCTAGAAAGGTATTTCTTTCGTTTCCTGTCTGCGTCAGACATGATTTTAAGCTTTGCGACAATAACTTCATTACTGGTTACCTTACTAAGAAACCACAACAGATTAGTTAACGCTAACTTATTTGGTTCATAATCGTCAACATTTGATGATTCAGACAGCCTTCCTTGAATGTATTTCGTAAGTCTATCTTTGTAATTCATACATTTCTCAAAATAGAATACGATAGGCTTATCGAAAGCAGGGTTGAGCAGACCATAAGCGATACTCATGCTTACCTGAAACTTTGCAGCACCTTTAAGCAAACCTTTCGCCTGTTCCTTGATAGCTTCACGGAATTGCCCTATACTCATATCTCGCTTTCGAAAGTTACAAGCTCGGCAAGAAGGCATATAATTCTCCATACTATCCTCACCATGAGAAACGATATACTTACCTTCTTTATCACTCCAACGTGAATAGTTTCCACGATTTTTTGGAAAGAAATGGTCGATTTGCATATCTTCGAGTTTTATTTCTCTTCCACAGTATGCGCAATGATGGTCGTATTTCTCCCAAACTTTGATTCTATCTTCCTTCTTCATAACTTATTTCAGTTCGTCAAAATCAAACCACTCAATCTTATCATAACACTCGTACAGAACTTCTATACGCTGTGTTCCGTCTCCTCTAGTGACAAGCCATACGTCATCACTCATCGCTCCATAGTGAAGAGCAGTAGGATTTACGCCACCTCCACTATATCGGAACATTACCCATTTTCTTAATGGTGGCTTCTCTTCCTTTAAGTCGTGCCATAATGATGCAGCATTCACGTAAGGAATGTTTTCTGTATCGCAATCAGTAACGCCAACCTTTTCTGTACTGAATGTTACTCTATCTAATTCATTGTAATCAACCTCATCTTCATTACTACAGATGTTGAGGTAAATCTTCTTTGGTAAATTCTTTACTTTCATATCACTTAAACTTAATTATAAAAAACTCAGTATCAAGCCACTTATCGGGGCATAAGCCCTTTTTCGGCTTACCAATACTGATACTCTCAATCTCCTTTTCAATTCGTGGACTATCCTTGCGATAGCCGTTGATGAAGAGGACGTGAGTATATTGTTTTGCGATAAAATGGTTACAACGTATCATCAGTTTTAGATAATCAATATCTCCGTTTATCTTTTTATCCATCAAATACTTCGTAGGATTTTTTGCAAAAACATCATAAAGTCGAACTGTCCAGTAACCCTTAATCGTCCGATATTCTTCTTTCTTTTCGCCAGCCACAATCATATCGAACCATTGCTTGCTGACGGTGAGGGTCAATACTTTCTTTTTCATTTATTCTTTCCTTTTAATCGTTGTTTCGCGGCATTTACACAGTCGCTCAGGGAACAGTTTAATAATTCTACACTTCTTCTAATTTCTTTAGCTTGAAAAGGAGTAATACGAACAGACTTTTCTAATCTGTTCTTTAAATTATTAGATTCCCATTTTACAAGTTTTCTTGAAGATTGTGTAATACGACTATCCAACTTGTCTGCTTTTACAAACTTGTTAAGCCAATAAGGAGACGTTTTATTTATAGCCCTATTCCATATCTTCTTTGCCAATCTAATCTTCATACGCTAACTAACTTTCCAATCAAATGATGGTCGTGCTTATCGAAAGCAATTCCATACTTGAACATTTCTTCAAAAATCATAAGACGATCCTCGTTGGTAGCCAACCGAGTAGATTTCTTTTTATCCTCGGTCATTGTAAAATGAGAGCCTACCATTAAATTCTTATTTTCCTTGTGAAGATAAAGATAACAGAAGAGATTGTGACACTCTGGCTTCCAGCACTTACATAACACAATCCAATAATTATCTATCACAACTATATTGCCTTCAGCAACAATATCTTCAAACATATTCTTTTCCATAAACTACTTCTTTTCGTCTAACCATTCCATTACGTAACGATAGGCATCATTTTTGTAACCTCTCATAAAATACTCTAAATTGCTTCTATCTTTGAGATAATCAGACAAATCACCTCTCCAATAACCATACAGATTATCGAGTAAAACACTTGACATTTCATTGATACAACGCTTGATAAGCTTCTGTTGCTCAACATTCTTGTTGTAGTGTAAGAGTGAATACGATGCTCTTTTGAGCCATTTCCACCACTTTGATGTGAACTTCTTTACTTCTATCTTTTCGGGAAGTTCCTCTCTTTTCGTGTGCATATCAATAAGCTTGTTATACTCTTCTATGCTAATTGTTATTTGTCTTTCCATACGCTACTTCTCCTTATCGAATTTGTTGCCAACGGCTATGAATTTACCTAATGAAAGATAATGACCTAACGGTTTTTCATAAATCTTTCCATTAGCATATGTGAGGTAATACCCACTTAACTCTTCCGACCATACAATTTCTGATGGAATAAAAGGATAATTCTTGATAACATCATGTTCGTACAATTCATTGCCCTTACAATCTTTCAGTCCTGTGAACTGGCAGACTGTCGAAGGGTCAACAGAAAATGCGCCGCCACCTTCTATGGGAACTATGATAGCACCATTCTCGTAGGAATGCAGCAAATCTCCGATTGCCCATCCTTTGCCGTCAAGACGTTTAGCCTTGAACTTGATACTTTCTATCTTCATATCTATTTTGCTTTAACGTTATACACTCCATCAATGACATCCACCTCGTAGCAATCGGTACAATAATGCTTACCATCTATCATTTCCCAATCAGAGTAGTCACCAATATCGACTTTTTTGTTGCTGAATAGTGCAGAGCAAGTATCTGTACCTCCAAATACTTCTCCGCATCTATCGCAAACAATCTGATACATTGTAATCGGTCTATACATAAGCTATTCTTATTTAAGTTCGACTGGCTCATCCTTCCAAGATAATTCTCTTTCGATGAGCTTCTTGATACTTCCCTTTGGAAGATGAACTATAGAGTAACCAATCCAATAGTCTCCAACTCTAAATGGTTCTGTTTGTGAGATTAATTCCTCACCGATTTTATCAACTACTACCCATGCCATAACTAACCCTCCTTCTCTATAAAATCACGTCCAACACGTTCTAACAACCCCAAAAAGATTCTGTGCTCATTGTAGATAAGAAGGAAAGATGGGTTATCTTTACATTTTTCTATCTCACGTTTACAATGAGAAATGAGATAATTATATGTACTTTCTGATAGCCCCTTAATAGGTTTCACTTTCTTCATATTCAACCCTCCTCAATTTTTACACCAAATGGTTGACCATCAGCAAAGGTTGCAATACGGAAGGTTTCTTCAAGTCCTCGAACTGTGCAATTACCTATTCTGATATAAGCCTCATGGCAACCTAGCTCTGGTGCAAGCATTATGATATTGTGATATAAATTATCGTCTGTAACATGTATCCACCCAAACGGCTGATGCTTCAACATTTCCTGCCAGCACTCTTCTGCGTTGGCAAAAGGGCGAAACTTTACCTCTTGCTTAATACGATACTCAGTATTATTCCAGTATTCAATCTCTTTCATTTCCGTCCAATCATTCGGAGTATCCTTTCTTTTTAATGTACTTGGGTCTGTTCTAGTTTCTATCACCTTTCCTTCTGCAAAAGCTTGAAGAATAGGATAAAAAATTCTAGCCTCTTCTTTTGTCATAATCAATCCTCCACTTCTATTTTATATTCTAACTCATCAGCTAAATCACTTATTAACTTGACCGATTCTTTCAAAGCATCATACATATTATCTCCTTCTGATATAAGTTCATCAAGAGTGTTTTCCTCAGTCATATCCTCTGGGAAATCTATTGGCTTCCAAGTGAAACTTTTGTTCTTTTTCTCGAACTCTCTAGCCTTTTCTAAAAGTTTTTCTTTTGTCATACTTAATCATTTGCAGTATTAAGAAGTTCAATCACTTTTGGGATTTTGTTTTCCAAATCTCCAATTACACCAATAAATTTTCGACAACAACCATTTCTTAGTTCAGGAAACATATAAGATGGTATTTCCCCACCTAATTGTCTGGCATGTTGCCATTTCCCTTCGTCCATTATTGGTTGGTCATAGAACACATGAAGCTCTCCACTCTCTTCCGGTTCATCATCATACTTTGGACGCTTTGAGCATTCGTCTCTTGCTATCCAAAGATACCATAGTTGTTTCTTTCTTGCTGTAGCCATAATTTACTCCTCCAACTCTTTAAGTGCATCCTGCAAATTGACAATCGCTTTTTCAAGTTCTTTCTGTCTGCCTTCTATTACCTTTGTCTTTTCATCAAAGATACCAGAACATGCATATACAGAAGCAACTTGCATTTTAGCATATTGTATTTTCTCGATAGCTTTTTCTTTGCTCATTTCTTATCCTCCTTTACCTTTTTAAGATAAAATTCTCTCCAATCTTCAAAAGTCCAATCTCTTGTGTTATGAGTAAGATTGAAAACTTCCGTATCTTTCTCTAACTGGAGTAATAGCCAAGCATAATCTTCATATCGCTTTCTTAGCAATCTCTTGCGACACAATCTTACATGCTTGTATAACTTATAATCAGCGGTTGCAGCATCAAAGATTATTTTACCTATTATTGCTAACAGATAAGCAGATATAACACCTAATGCAATCCAACCTAATATTGTTATTACTAAGTCCATATTCTCTTCTTTTTACCCTCTCCCTGTTGCCAAGGAGAGGGTGGTTAGTTAATCTTTCTTCGGCTTAATACCCCATGCAAGGCATCCAAATCTAACATCAGTACTAATGTTTGAGCCATCAAAAACTCTCTCTTCTCCTCCAATAGACGTTAGGGTAATACCGATTGGCAATGAAGGATAGAGATATAGAGGAATCAAACGAAGTCCAAGAGTATTTTTCTCGTTGGCAACCTTCTTATCAAATTCCTCTTTTGTAAGATGTCCCTTGTCTAATTCAGATTGTAAACAAGAAATTTCTTCCTCAACATCTTCTTCGGATTGCCAACTTCCAAAATGCAAAGCCTTACACTGACTTTCCGTAAGAGTATTCCAATCAATATCTTTCTTAAACTGTTCTTGAACTTTTTGCCAAGCAGCATTGAGACTTTCCTTTTTAAATTCTTCGCCCCACTTTTTATATACTTGAGTACACGCAATTTGATTTGCGAGCCAACCCAAAGTTTCACTAACTTTGTCTTCTAATGAAATTTGTTCCATATTACTTACATTTATATCCTTTGCAGGATGGTTATTACTCTACTACTTTCACAAGGGAAAAATAATCAATTCCCCAAGCT
>NZ_QUCG01000056.1:0-3379 GCF_003473645.1 Prevotella sp. AM23-5
CCCTGGCTCACTTCTCCCCTCTCTTCCTGAAGCATTACAACCAAGCCTTCCATTTCCCTGGCGGTCACACGCCTACAGAGCAAGAGGTGAAGACCTGGTACGCTCCCCTTGCCCAGAAAATGCTGATGGAGTTTTCAGCAAAATTTTAATCGTTTCACGGAAATAGATAAATTCTAACAATAGGAAAATGAGCATGAAACAGATAGAAACACTCGTCTTTGATTATGGAGGTGTCATCGTGAACATTGATGATGCCTCTGTTGTAAAAGCCATGGAGAGCCTGGGCGTTACGGCGTTCAAGCGACTAATCCATGTCCGCAAAATCAAGAGACTGATGCACCAATATATCAATGGTCTGGTGGCAGAAGCAGAAACATTGAAAAAGATGCTGAGCCTTTGCCGCAAAGGAACCACAACTGAGGATATTGAGAAAGTTCTCGAAGAGCTGTGTGGCAATCTGCCCGTGGAAAGACTGGAGGCATTGGTCAAGCTTCGGAAGCGGTACAAGGTCTATCTGCTCAGCAACATCAACGATACGCTTTGGCAGAAATCAGTCAGTCAGATGAATCAGCTGGGATATTCCACAGACAAGCTGTTTGATGAAGTGTTCCTCTCATACGCCATGCGGAAGGAGAAGCCATCTATCGAAATCTATGAAGAGATGACGCAGAAGACTGGATTGAATCCTGCCACCACCCTCTATTTCGATGACCGCTCAGAGAATGCCGAAGCAGGCAAGCGTTTTGGTTTCCAGAGCGTACTGGTAAAGCCCAATCATCTGGAAGAGCATCTGGAATGGCAAGAAATTAACAAGAACATAGAATAGCTTATGACTATTGATACAACAAATCTCTGTTCACATCTTCAGAAGAAGTTGTTTGAACCTGAGGGAGTATATTATCCTATCTGGCAAGCCATGCAGAATGATGAGGAGCTGACAGCCGTGGTTCGCTCACGACAGCTTCATATTTATCGTAATGGTAAAAAGATTCTCATTCTCGCTGGCAAGGCTCAGCCTAAGATTATCAGAGAGGATAAACTGAACGAATTGATAATAACATAAAAAAGGCGATGATTATGAAAACAGAATCAGAGAAGTGTTTGGCAGGTATGCTTTATAACTGCCATTCGCCCGAATTTATAGAACGTAAATCCTTGGCTACAGAATGGATGCAGCGTTACAACTCTCTGCCATACACTGACCGAAGCAAGCGATATGAAATGCTAAAAGAGTTGTTTGGTAGTATTGGAAATAATGTAAGCGTAGGGGATGGTATTATTATTGGATTTGGTGACAATATATTTATTGGCAACAATGTAAGCATCAATTATCGTTGTATGCTGATAGACTGCAATAAGATAACCATAGGCGATAACGTGCTTATAGCTCCAGGAGTACAGATAAATACTGCTTCTCATCCAGTTGACCTGAATGAGCGTCTCACCAAGGATTGGAATCCTGATTCGGGAGAATACCGTTGGCGCACATATGCCTTGCCAATTACCATAGGAAATGGTTGTTGGATTGGTGCTAATGCAACTATTCTTGGAGGTGTAACGATTGGTGATGGAGCTGTTGTAGCCGCAGGAGCCGTAGTAACCCAAAATGTTGATGCAAATACTCTAGTTGGAGGTGTACCATGCAAGGTTATTCGTAGCTTAATATAGCTAGTACAAAGGATAAAAATAGATGAACATGAATTTTCCAGAAATATACTCAGCAACAGGCATGATGGAGCTGATTCAGCAGATCGGGTTCCTCCCTCTCCTTGATAGTGGCATTGAAGGATTCTCTGCCGAAGACATCGTGGCGGAAGATTGCCGATATGTAACATTTCCTGAAGGCGGTTGGGACTGGCCGCTATGGAAATGGAAGGGCGAGATTGTGCAGGAAATGCCGTGTATGTACGGAAAGTTCTTTAACAAGAAAGCAGGATTCATCAGCCAGAAATGGTGGCCGGACTTCTGCAACTACAGAAGAAGCAAATACCCCCGTCCGGATGAAGAATCGATAGAAGGAGCCATTCTCAGTACGCTTCAATCATCGGGCAGTCTCATCACGAGAGAACTTCGGGCAGCCTGCGGTTTCACGGGTAAGGGAATGAGAAGCAAGTTTGACGGTTATCTCACCCGACTGGAAATGGCGACTTACATCGTGACCGAGGATTTCATCTATCCTCGTGACAAGCACAATCACGAATATGGCTGGGGGTGGTCGCTGCTCAATACTCCCGAAGATCTCTATGGCAGGGAGGCTTGTCAATGCAATCGCACTCCCCAGGAATCTTACCAAAGAATTTTCGAGCATCTGAAAGAAATCCTGCCTGATGCTTCAGATAAACAGATTATTAAATTAATTGGATAAAAATGACTTCACTTCAAGAAAGACTGTTCGCCAGGCAGGATAAGCAGTATGCTGCTTTCCAGGCCAAACTGACACCGGGAGTGCCTGTGGAAAGTTTCATAGGCATTCGTGTTCCTGTGCTCCGCAAGTTCACAAAAGAATTTACAAAGGAGGCAGAATGTGAGGATTTCCTGCATCAGCTTCCTCACAAATACTACGATGAGAATATGCTTCACGGTCTCCTCATTTCCGAGGTGAAGGACTACGAAGAATGCATTCGTCTTACTGACAGATTCCTGCCTTTCGTGGACAACTGGGCTGTTTGCGACATTATGTCTCCGAAGGTGTTTGCCAAACACAAGAAGGAGCTATTGGCGAAGATCAAGACTTGGAGTAAATCGTCACACGTTTATACTTGTCGATTTGGAATAGAGACACTTATGTCTCATTACCTGGATAAAGACTTCAAGGCAGAATATCTTGAAATTCCTGCCTCTATAAGGAGCGAAGAGTATTACGTAAAAATGATGGTAGCCTGGTTCTTCGCCACCGCCCTTGCCAAGCAATGGGACCAGGCGATTCCCTACATCGAGCAAAACCGCCTTGCCGCCTGGACGCACAACAAGACCATCCAGAAGGCCATCGAGAGCTACAGAATCACGCCCGAGCAGAAGGAATATCTGCGGACTTTGAAGATAAAATAATTATGACACAAGATACTTCTACATATTACGTTTGGATAGGTGGTTCATGTGATTATGGCCATAAAGAGCGAGCCGGTGGTGCTGCCGTAGTAATTGAGCATAACGGCAACATCATCAGCCGTGATGTAATCAGCGACTTGCACACCACAGAGTTCCGAATGATGCTAACTCTCATGGTGAAAGTAATGCAGGAAATACCGGAAGGTTCCGACATTCTATTCCTGACCAACGCTGCCTATATTCAGAACTTTGACAAGACTCCAACGGTTAAATCAGCCAATCCAGACTTGATCATTCAATGCATCGAGGAAAAGAAAAGGCACAATTCAGT
>NZ_QUCG01000056.1:3389-24000 GCF_003473645.1 Prevotella sp. AM23-5
AAAAGGCACAATTCAGTCGGGGTCAAGATTGTGCAATACCACAAAAGCTCATTGCTGATAGAAACCCACGATAGGGCTACGGAAGCAATGGCTAAGACAAGGAAGGAGTTTCATCAGAAAAATAAATAAATGTTTAGGGGCGTTTTCCGGTCATTAAGGTCACGGTCATTAAGCTCATTAAGGATTTCTGTTTTCAAAATATCCTCAGGCACTCAAGACATCCCTCAGCATCCCTCTATCTTATAAAATAAGGTTAAATCAAGTTAGCCCTGCAAACAAAATCCATCCACACAATCACTTTTCTGATTATTTTTTGTATTTTTGCAGATATATTTCGCCAACATGGGAGTGAGCATCGCTTATCCACATTACTGGTAATACTTTCCGAATTTCAGGTATAAAGAAATATAGATAATGTGCGTATCTTTGCACCCGTAAAAGAAATTAGAACGTTTTAGAAATTTAGAAATTTAAAAGCATAGGATTATGAAGGAATTTTTCTTTAATACCATACAGGAATTCAATGACTACATTGGGGTGAAAACACTTCATCCTCTGGTAAGCATTGCGCGTGTAGAGAACACCTCTCCTATTCAGGAGGCTGTGCATCACTACGGACTTTATGCCCTCTTCCTGAAGGAAAACAAGGGGTGCAAATTGTCATACGGCAGAACAGAATATGATTTTGACGAGATGACCGTAACCTCGTTTGCTCCCGGACAATCGATTAAAGTAGAACCCATTCCAGGAGTTCCGATAGCCAAATATACGGTTTTGATTTTCCATCCCGAACTGCTCAACCGCACACAGCTTGGCAAGAACATCTCCCGCTATGAGTTCTTCGACTATACAAGCAACGAAGCACTACATCTATCCGCTGCCGAGGTAAATATCTTCCGTGACGTGCTCTCAATGATTAGTCAGGAACTCGAGCATCCTATAGATAGGCATTCGCGTGAACTCATCGTTTCTAACATCGAGTTGCTGCTGAACTATTGTCTGCGCTTCTATGATCGCCAGTTTATCACACGCGAGGAGATCAACCACTCGGTGGTAAAGAAATTCATCTCTCTGCTCGATGAATACATTGCCCGGAAAGCGGAGCGTGAAGGGTTGCCTACCGTAGCCTACTTTGCAGACAAATGCTGCTACTCAACTAAATATTTCGGTGAATTGGTCAAGACGGAGACTGGCAGAACCGCCAAGAGTCTGATCAATGACCGGCTGCTTTCGGCTGCCCGCCAACTGCTTGTGGATGAAACCTTAAGCATCACGCAAGTCAGTCAGCACCTGGGCTTTGAGTATCCCCAGCACTTCGTCCGCTTTTTCAAGGCGCAGACGGGCAAGACACCAAGCGAGTATCGCAAAACTGCGTAAATATGTAAATATAACGAAGCATCAAATGTGGTGACCTTCATCTGATACCCCCCACCTACTTTCCGATTTCAGCATGAATGAAGATTCGGATAGTAGATGGGGCTTATTTTTGACACCGAGAAAGAATATCACTTTTTTTACATTTTCCAAACAGTCACTTACAGTCGATTAAAACGAAAGTTAAAACGGATAAATCTTGTTAAACAAATCATCTTTTACCACTTATGTTCATACCTTTGCACCCAAATTCATAATCAAAAAAGGGATATTTTATGTTCACATAAGGATAATTCCTTAATGTAAAAAGGATAATACAAAGGATAATTCCTTAATGTAAAGAAGGATAATATTTTAATTTAATAAGAGAAGTTATATGAGAGAAAATTCGGAAAGTTCAGTAGCCTGCCATCATCGAGTAGGCTTCCTGGGATTGCTCATCACTCTGGGCATCGTGTTCGGAGACATCGGAACATCACCCCTCTACGTAATGAAGGCCATCCTGCACACGGGTGAAGCCATCAACGAGAGCACCATCCTGGGTGCATTGTCGTGCATCATCTGGACACTCACCCTGCAGACCACCATCAAATACGTATGTGTGGCACTGCGTGCCGACAACAATGGCGAAGGAGGCATCCTCGCCCTCTACGCCCTGTTGCGCAAGATGAAGAGAAAATGGATTTACTTATTGGCCATCATCGGTGCCAGCACCCTGCTGGCAGATGGAATCATCACCCCTGCCATCACGGTTACCACTGCCATCGAAGGACTCGAAAGCATCAGTCCCCACCTGCCAGTCATCCCCATCACACTGGGCATCATCACCATCATCTTCTTTGTGCAACGCTTTGGAACAGAGAGTATTGGCAAGTCGTTCGGAGTATTCATGCTGATATGGTTCCTGCTGCTGGGCGTAACGGGAGCTTTCAGCATCACCTCTTACCCATTGATTCTGAAGGCCTTCAACCCCTACTATGCTGCCATGCTGCTGGCAAAATCGCCAGAGTGGTTCCTGATTCTGGGTGCCGTGTTCCTCTGTACCACCGGTGCTGAGGCTCTTTACTCCGACCTGGGTCACTGCGGCAGAAAAAACATCACCATCAGCTGGCTTTTCGTAAAGGCCATGCTCATCCTCAACTATCTGGGTCAGGGAGCATGGGTGCTGAACCATATCCAGACTGCCTCCTCCGTGAATCCGTTCTTTTCCATCATGCCGCAGAGCATGCTGATTTTTGCCATCATCATGGCCACGGGTGCGGCAATCGTTGCCAGTCAGGCACTTATCAGCGGCACCTTCTCCATATTGAGCGAAGCCATGAACCTGCACTTCTGGCCACGCATGCGAATCAAGCATCCTACCCATGTAAAGGGACAGCTCTATATCCCGGTAATCAATCGCGCCATGTACATCGGTGTGGTTCTCATCATCCTGCTCTTCCGCGACTCCTCGCACATGGAGGCAGCCTACGGACTCGCCATCACCATCACCATGCTGATGACCACCCTGCTGCTCGGTTTCTACCTGCGCACCAAGGGTGTGGCGCGCATCTTCATCCTGCTCTTTATGGGCGCATATTGCGTTATCGAGGGCATTTTCCTTGCCGCCAACCTGTCAAAATTCCTCGCAGGAGGATGGTGCACGATGCTTATTGGCGGAATCCTGTTCCTGATGATGTATGTATGGATCCACGCCATCAAGATCCGCCATCATTACATCAGTACCAAACCGCTGAATGAGTATTATCAGATTATCTCCGATATCAAGGCCGACGAGAGCATCCCCAAGTACGCTTCCAATCTGGTTTATGTGAACCATGCCGACAAGGAAGGTGCGGTGGATGACAAGCTGCTCTATTCCATCATCAACAAGCAGCCCAAACGTGCTGACCATTACTGGCTTATCAATCTGGAATTTGCTGATACTCCTGACACGCTGGAGTACAGTTGCGAGACCCTGGTTCCCGACACCCTCTACAGTGTAACCATGCGCATAGGTTTCCGCATTGAGCCTAGGGTGAGCCTCTATCTGCGACAAGTGGTAGAAGACCTGGTGGCTGGCAGGAAGGTGGATTTGAGAAGCACCTATCCTTCGCTCCGCAAAAACGGAATTCCTGGCGATTTCCGCTTCATCATCATCCACCGCGTATATTACCCGGAGAGTTCCGACAACCGTCAACAGAACCTGCTGATGACCATCTATGCCCTTATCGGCAAGATAGGCATTGACGAGCCTAAGGCTTTGGGCCTCGACACATCCATGGTGGTGGTAGAACGTGTTCCGCTCATCATCAACCATCGCAACAGAAGCATCAGGCGCATTGCGCAGATTGTGGAAGAATAGGAAGATTTTTCTAAACAAAAAAACAGTCGGATGATTACTTTTCGAATTATTATTTGTATCTTTGCACCTGAATTGCGCAAAGCGAAGTTGAAAGATAATAAAAAAGATAATTGAATGGGAAATCAAATCACAACAATGGAGCGGGGAATGCAGCGACGCACAGAACTGCTCCTGGGAAAAGATAATCTTGAAAAAATTCAGGAAGCACGAGTCCTCATCTTCGGAATCGGAGGCGTGGGCTCATGGTGCGCAGAGGGACTGGTGCGCAGCGGCGTGCGCAACATCACCATCGTGGATAGCGACCGCGTATGCATGAGCAACTGCAACCGCCAGCTGATGGCAACAAGCCGCACCATCGGACAGGTAAAGGTAGATGCGCTGCGCGACCGCCTGCTTGAAATCAACCCTGAAGCTAACATCACGGCTTATCAGAAAATCTATCAGGCAGAAACAGCCGAAGAGTTCCACATGGAGGAATACGACTACATCATCGACGCCATAGACTCGCTGAAAGACAAGGCTGACCTGATTCTGCGTGCCACTGCCCTTCCGAAGGAAATCACCTTCGTATCTTCGATGGGAGCAGCCCTCCGCCGCGACCCTTTCATGGTGAGGAAGGCTGAGTTCTGGAAGGTTGATGGCGATCCGCTGGCAAGAGCCCTGCGCAAGAAATTCAAGAAGAACAAGACCTTCCCTCACCGCAAATTCCAGTGCGTGTTCAGCGAGGAAAAGCCGATGCAGAACATGAGCGACCAGCGACTCGTAGAGGACGAATGGACATCTACGAAGCCGCAGATCAACGGTTCACTCTGCCACATCACCGCTACATTCGGAATGGCTATAGCAGGAATCGTTATCAATCACATCATCGAAAGATAATATTTTGAAGAAGGTAATATTTTGAAGAAGGTATGATCAAGATACGCTGCGTGGTAGAACGGATTACCTACCAGAACCAGGAAAATGGATATTCCGTGATGAAAGTCAAGGTGAAGGGATATTCCGACCTGGTTACCCTGGTGGGAAACCTGCTGGATGTTCCAGTGGGAGCGGTACTGCTGTGCAATGGTGACTGGAAGATGGACAAGCGATACGGACAGCAGTTTGCCTGCGAAACCTGGGAAGAGGTAATGCCTGCCACCGTGTATGGAATCGAGAAATACCTGGGCAGCGGACTGGTGAAAGGCATCGGTCCGAAGTTTGCACATCTGATAGTAGAGAGATTCGGAACGGAAACCATCGAGGTAATAGAAGATGACATCGAACGACTCTACGAGGTTGCCGGAATCGGCAAGAAACGCGTGGAGAAAATCCGAGACAGCTGGGAGAAGCAGAAGGACATCAAGAACGTGATGATCTTCCTGCAGCAGTATGGTGTGAGCACTGCCTATGCCGCCAAGATCTACCGACAGTATGGCAAGGAAAGCATCGACAACGTGAAGGAGAATCCCTACCGTCTTGCCGATGACATCTGGGGCATTGGTTTCAAGACCGCCGACGGAATAGCCAGCAAGATGGGTTATGAAAAGAACGATCTGAGAAGATGCAAGAGCGGAATCAGCTACACCCTAAACGAACTCTCCAACGAAGGTCACGTTTATGCTGTAGAAGAGCAGCTTATAGAAGCCGCAAAGAAACTGCTCGAAGCCGATGAAGAACCTATCAGACAAGCCATAGCGGAAATGATCATATCAGAAAATCTCATCCGTGAGAACGAAGCCATCTATCTGCCTCCTTTCTATCATTCTGAACGTGGAACTGCAAAGAAACTGCTGGAGTTGATGAAAGGTCAGGGTCCTACCCTCTTCAATATGCAGGCCGATATCCAGGCAATAGAAAAGGCTTCAGGCATCAGATACGACGAGGTGCAGATCGCCGCCATTGAGCAGGCAGTACGCTCTAAAGTGATGGTGCTGACGGGTGGCCCTGGAACAGGAAAGACCACGACGACGCAAGGTATCATTTCTGCTTACAAAACGGCAGGGATGAGGATTCTGCTGGCGGCTCCTACGGGCAGAGCTTCCAAGCGAATGAGCGAGGCCACGGGCATGGAAGCCAAGACCATCCACCGACTGCTGGAGTTTAATCCGCAGGACGGATACAAGCGCAACGAGGAGAACCCGCTGGAGGGTGATGCGCTGATCGTGGATGAGTGTTCGATGATAGACATCATCCTGATGTATAATCTGATGAAGGCGATTCCGGAGCACATGCGCCTGGTGCTGGTGGGCGACATTGACCAGCTGCCGAGTGTGGGAGCCGGAAACGTTCTACGCGACATCATCGACTCAGAGAAGATTCCGGTCATCCGACTCACCCGCATCTTCCGACAGGCACAGTCGAGCCGAATCATCATGAGTGCCCACGCCATCAACCAGGGATATTATCCGGACACGAGCAACGGCAAACAGACAGATTTCTTCTTTATCAAGAATGAAGATCCAGAGCAAGTGGCTACGGAAATCGTGAATCTTGTAAAATATCGTCTGCCAAAAGCTTACAATCAGCCGCAGAGTAACATCCAGGTGCTTACCCCGATGCAGAGAAGTGTGGTAGGTGCAGCCAATCTGAACATGCTGCTGCAGCAGGCACTCAACACATCCAATCTTGGAATCAGCCGTGGCGGAACCACCTACAAACTGGGCGACCGCGTAATGCAGATTAGAAATAATTACGACAAGAATGTATTCAATGGCGACATCGGAACCATAGAGAAGGTGAATATGGAAGATCGCACCATCTCCGTGAGTTTCGAGGACCATTCTGCTGAATACGAGGCAGCGGAGCTGGATGAGTTGACATTGGCCTACGCCACCACCATCCACAAGAGTCAGGGTTCGGAATATCCCATCGTGGTCATCCCTATCCTGATGACTCATTTCGTAATGCTTCAGCGCAACCTCATCTACACAGGAATCACGAGAGCCAAGAAAATCTGCGTGCTCATCGGTCAGCCCAAAGCCCTCGCCTATGCTGTAAGAAATCTGACTGTGAGCAACAGAAACACGAAATTGAAAGAACGGTTGCGTGGCGAGATTGAGGCGGCAACCAATTCTTCTCCACTCCACTTCAGCAAGCCGTATGTTTTGCCTGAAGAGAATCAGCCAATGATGGCTGCTGAACCAGGAATCAAAAGAAAGGAATAGTGGTCTTGTCGGCATTGTACTTTACGGTAACCGTCTGATCCGGAACACTGGTCTCAATACTCTTGATACCCTTCTCGAAACGGAGGTTGTTCTTAATCTTGTTCTCACAAGCCGCACTGTGCATCTGTGGTTGTGAAAACCACAGTCTTGATTTCTCGAAAAACAAGGCTAATTTCGCACAATTCGAGGGAAATCATTGAAGTTTTTTATTATACTGGCTTATAATTCAGAAATTTTATCTAAATTTGCAGAAGCAAAAAAAAATCTGATGAAACATATAAAGACTGCATTGATAGGATTCGGGTATCGTGGCAAACAATTGCTGCGGCTGTTACGCACGATTGAAAACTTTGAGATTGTCGGTATCGCCGACATCAACGGCTGCGGGGATTCGGAATCTCCGGGCGCTTCCTTCTATCAGGGCGAGGAAGCCTACAAGATGATGCTCGACGAGCAACAGCCCAATCTGGTTTTCATCACCACCCCCTGGCACCTCCACATCACCCACGCCACAGAATGCATACTGCGAAACTGCCATGTGGCTCTCGAAATAAAAGGCGGACTCTGCCAGGATGAATATGCCCCGCTACAGGAAATCGCCCAACAGAAAGGAGTAAAGGTTTTTCCGCTGGAGAACACCCTCTTCATGCGAGAAATCCTTGCTGTAAAAAGAATGGTGGATGAAGGAGCACTTGGAGAAATCATCTATATGAGAGGCGGTTACCGCCACGACCTGCGCAAGCTGCTGCTCGATGACAATGGGGTACTGGGTGGACGAAAAGGTACGGAAAGCGTGTGGAGAAGCCGTTTCTACTCGCACCACAACGCCGACATCTATCCCACCCATGGACTCGGTCCGCTCTGCATGATTCTGGGCATCGGGAAAACAGACCATCTCGCCTGGCTCACTTCCTTCGCCACCAAGGCGGTGGGACTTCGCCAGCACATGTCAGAAGATGATAATACTCCCATCACCCTGGGCGACATCATCTCTACGCAGATTGAAACCCAGGGCGGAACGCTCATCTCACTCACTCATGACACGACCCTGCCTCGCCCAAGAAGCCTCGACTTTGAGGTGCAGGGTTCGCTGGGCATCTGGGACGGCGTGAACCGACGCATCTACCTGGAGGAGATGAACTCGGAAACCTGGCAAGACGACCACGCCATCCTGTCTCTATACGAAAGCCGCGAATGGCAGCTCTGGGGCGAGAAAGCCCTGAAGCACGACAGCCATCACCAGGGGATGGACTACATCATGTTGAGATGCGTGGCCGCTGAACTGACAAAAACCGCAAGCGCAGATTCGGCGGGAAGCATCCGCTATCCTGCCACGCTAAACGATCTGGCCCTCTGGACATCGGTAACCCTCCTATCTGAAATTTCCATCAGGGAGCATCGCCGTGTGGCATTTGGTTATTCAAGCGATTTGCAATATAAAAAGAACAAGAATTTATAATACATATAGAATAAGAAACAGATATGATTACAGTTGATGGATTGACCGTAGAATTCGGCGGCACCACCCTATTCAAAGACATTTCCTTCCAGATCAACGAGAAGGACCGTATAGCCCTGATGGGCAAGAATGGCGCAGGAAAGAGTACCCTGCTCAAGATCATCGCAGGCGTAAGAACAGCCACACGTGGCTCCGTTTCCGCTCCAAAAGACTGCGTCATCGCCTATCTGCCTCAGCATCTGATGACCGAAGACGGAAGAACCGTGTTCGAGGAAACCTGCCAGGCGTTCGCCCATCTCCACGAGATGCAGGCGGAGATTGACCGCATCAACAACGAACTCACTACCCGCACGGATTATGACAGCGACGACTATATGCAGCTCATCGAAAAAGTATCTTCATTGTCTGAGAAATTCTATGCAATCGACATGACCCACTTCGAGGAGGATGTAGAGAAGACTCTACTCGGTCTGGGCTTCGAACGCTCTGACTTCAACCGCCCTACCAGCGAATTTTCGGGAGGTTGGCGCATGCGTATCGAACTTGCCAAACTGCTGCTGAAATCGCCAGACGTGCTGCTCCTGGATGAGCCTACCAACCACCTCGACATCGAATCTATCGGATGGCTCGAAGACTTCATCATCAACAGTTCGAAAGCGGTGGTAGTGATCAGTCACGACCGAAAATTCGTAGATGACATTACAACAAGAACCATCGAGGTAACTATGGGCAGAATCTACGACTACAAGGCCACCTACAGCCAGTATCTGGAACTGCGCAAGGAACGCCGCGAACAGCAGATGAAGAAATATGAGGAACAGCAAAAGATGATTGCCGAGACCAAGGACTTCATCGAGCGATTCAAGGGTACGTATTCGAAGACATTCCAGGTGCAGAGCCGCGTGAAGATGCTCGAAAAGCTGGAACTGATCGAGGTGGACGAGGAGGATACCAGCCGACTGAGATTGAAGTTTCCTCCGAGTCCGAGAAGCGGAGCCTATCCGGTTCAGATGAGTGACGTGGCGATGTCGTTTGATGACAAGCAGATATTCAGCGGCGTGAATCTTACCGTGGAGCGTGGCGACAAGATTGCCTTCGTGGGAAGAAACGGTGAGGGTAAATCTACGCTCGTAAAATGCATTATGGGTCAGCTTCAGAACGAGGGTAAACTGGAGTTGGGCCACAATGTTCAGATTGGCTATTTTGCTCAGAATCAGGCTTCTCTGCTCGATGGCGAGCTTACGGTTTTCCAGACGATAGATGATGTTGCCAAGGGCGAAATCAGAAATAAGATTCGCGATTTGCTGGGTGCATTCATGTTTGGTGGCGAGGATTCTACCAAGAAGGTAAAGGTTTTGTCGGGTGGAGAAAGAACCCGTCTGGCTATCCTGAAGCTGCTGTTGGAGCCGGTGAATCTGCTGATTCTCGATGAGCCTACCAACCACCTGGATCTCAAGACGAAGGATGTGTTGAAGCAGGCGCTGCTGGATTTCGACGGTACGCTGATTGTAGTGAGTCACGACCGTGACTTCCTGGATGGTCTTGTCAGCAAGGTGTACGAATTCGGCCATGGTCGCGTCCGCGAGCATCTCTGCGGAATCTACGAGTTCCTGGAAACAAAGAAAATGGAAAGCCTTCAGGAATTGGAGAAGAAATAAAATCTCAAAAGGTATTTTACGAAAGAGGATGCTTCATTATTCATCGAATGAAGAAACGAAAAAGAGGGTGTGTCATGGACTTATGACACACCCTCTTTTGTATTTTCAAATAATTTCTTTAAAATTATTTCTTTTTCTTCAATTCCAACTTCGGAATCTTGACTTTCTGACCTGGCTTCAACAGGGAATTACCATTCAGAGCTTCTACGTAACATTCCATTCCTGGACCTAAGTACTTTTGGCTGAGCGACTTGATGGTTTGTCCTTCTCTTGCCGTAACAACCTCGGAAACACCAATGATACGATAGGCTCCGGTTCGAACACGGGCATCCTGGTCGTATTTGCTGCTTGCCTGGGCAGCATGCTTTTCAGTCTGCTTTCTGGTTTCTTCTTTCTTCTTAGCTTCTGCAAGTTTTTTAGTCTCCTGCTGTTTCTTTGCATCTGCGAGTTTCTTGACTTCCAAATTCTTCTTAGCCTCAGCCGATTTTACATCAATCGATTGCTTATCAACCGCCGCATCCATATTCTGCTCGGCATTTTCGGCTTTCTTGACGGCTTCGCTTGCCTGCGCCATTCTTACACTATCCTCGATAGCCTTCTTGCGAAGAATTTCTTCCTGCGTTGGGGCAGACTTGGCTGGTGCCTTCTTCTCTGTCGGAACCTGCTGGTAATTATCCAACTGCAGAGCGAGATGATCACGCTGGGCAGCCAGCTTGCCATAATTAAAAGCAAACCAACCAAAGCCTCCTATCATTGCCAGGAATACTACGCTCGCAGCAACAACTAGAGAACGAGGCAAAACAACATGACGCTTATCGGTTACCTCATCTGAAGAAGGAGTTTCCTCATCTGAAGAAGCTTCCTCTACAATAGGAATTTCTGTAATAGTATTTTCTCCATCTGAAGGAACTTTCTCTGCAATAGGAGTTTCCTCTGTTAATATCGATTCTTTTTCTTCATCAGAAACAACAGGTTCAACCTCATTCTGAGCAGGAACTTCAGATTCCTTCACTTCCGATTCAGAATTTGCAGGTTCAGATACTTCCGGTTTCTTTTCTTCCGGTTCAGCAACATTTTCCTGAGACAATCTCTTCTCTCCTATCACAATCATTTCATCGCTAACAGGAGCATCGTTTTCTTCATCCAAGAAATCTATCACACCACTTGTTGCAGAAGAATCCTGTTCAACGAAAGAATCCAAAGAAGAATTATCTGAATCAGGAACACACTCTAACGTAGAATCGAATACAGAGCCGTCCTCTTCAGCATTTTCAAATTTTCTGTCGATTTCATCGAAATCAACACCATCATTCACCACGACGGTCTCAAACTGGGCGAAAGGCTTGTTCACAATCTCCTTCAGAATATTATCGGGCGTGAAGGAAATCTTGTCACGGCCCTCGATGATGATACGCTCGCCCGTGTTCACATCCACGCTTTCACGATCCTTCACCGCCATTACCTTGAAAGTACCAAGCCACTTCATCTTCACGAGCTTATCAGACTGAAGCCCCTCGTTGGCAACATCAAACATCTTTCTGATAAACAATTCGGCATCCTGCAGACTGATTCCCGACTTCTCTGCCAGGCGCTGCGCCAAGTCGCTTAAACTAATCTTACTCATAGTCTTCACCTCCATTCTTCAGTTTTTCCTTGACACTGGCCACAGGGCGAAAGCCGAGTACGAGCTTAGGCGGAACAAGCTGGCGCTTCTTGGTTGTAGGATTAACAACCACACG
Organism: Prevotella sp. AM23-5; assembly: GCF_003473645.1. Lineage (NCBI taxonomy): Bacteria > Pseudomonadati > Bacteroidota > Bacteroidia > Bacteroidales > Prevotellaceae > Prevotella > Prevotella sp. AM23-5. The sequence goes on from NZ_QUCG01000056.1 coordinate 15,110, forward strand.
CTCCAAGCGCTTCTTTACCTCAAACGTACCAAAGTTGGGGATGGAGACAGCCTCACCATCCTCAAATTCAGCAATCATGGCATCTATCACCTTGCGCACCATCTTCTGGGTGTCGTCCTGTGAATAGCCAGTCTGCTGAGCAAGTTCTGCAATATACTCCTTGTTATTCATTCTGATGTCAAAATATTACCTCCCATATTACTTTACCACTTCTCCGTAGAGATCAAACTCCTCGCTCTGGGTAATCTTCACATTGTAGAAGCAACCCACGCGCAGACGCTTCTCTCCTGCCTTGATCAGCACTTCAGGATCCACCTCTGGCGAGCAGAATTCGGTTCTTCCTATATAGTAATCACCCTCCTTGCGGTCGATAATCACCTTCAGTATCTTGCCCACTTTCTCAGCCTCTACCTCTGCGCTGATTTCCTGCTGCAGAATCATCAGTTCGTCAAGACGGCGCTGCTTCACCTCGGCAGGAACATCATCCTCGTAGTTGTTGGCACTGTAGGTACCCTCCTCCTCAGAATAAGAGAAGGCGCCCATACGCTCAAAGCGCTGAGTACGAACGAATTCGAGCAATTCATGAAAATCTTCCTGAGTCTCGCCAGGGAAACCCACCATCAGAGTGGTACGGATATGAATGCCAGGCACACGCTCACGGATGGTCTTGAGCAGATCAATGGTTTCCTGCTTGCTCACGTGGCGATGCATTCTGTTGAGCATATTGTCGCTGATATGCTGCAGGGCGATGTCAAGATACTTACATACGTTTGGCTTCTCGCGCATCACATCGAGCAAATCGAGCGGGAACTGGTTAGGATAAGCATAGTGCAGACGGATCCACTTCACACCCGGAATATCCGCCATGCGGCTGATGAGTTCGGTGATGTGATGCTTGCCGTCCAGGTCCACGCCGTAGTAGGTGAGCTCTTGGGCGATAATCTGGAATTCCTTCACACCATCGGCTACCAGTTGGCGCACCTCGTCGAGGATTTCATTCATCGGGCGGGAAACGTGCTTGCCGGTGATGATAGGAATGGCGCAATACGCACAGCGGCGGTTGCAACCTTCAGAAATCTTGATATAGGCATAATGATGAGGAGTCGTGAGATGGCGGGTTCCACTGCAAGCAGGCACATCAGCCTTGCCCAGTTCCTTGAGCAACTCCTTATAATTAAACTTACCATAAAACTTATCCACCTCGGGCATCTCAGCCTCCAGTTCCTTCTGGTAGCGCTGTGAGAGACAACCCATCACATAGAGTTTGCGGAGTCGTCCCTCTTCCTTAGCCTGGATGAACTCCAGAATGGTATCGATACTCTCCTGCTTGGCATCCTCGATAAAGCCGCAAGTATTGATGACGGCAATTTCACCCTGTGGGCGTTTCGGGTCATGAACGCAGTGGTAGCCATTGTCCTCGAAAAGCTTCATCAAGGTCTCACTATCCACCAGATTCTTGGAGCAACCCATGGTTACTATATCTATCTGATTTTTCTTCATTCTTATCCTACTTATCCTATAATAATCTTAATCTAATTCTTTTCTCGACTATTTTACATCGAGCTTCATCTAATCCTTTTCTTAAAGTCTATAAGCACCTGTATTCTAGTGTTTAAAGAGGGAATCAACAAATTCAGACTTATTGAAGAGCTGGAGATCCTCCATACCCTCGCCCAGTCCGATATACTTCACAGGCACCTTGAGCTGGTCGGAGATTCCGATTACCACGCCACCCTTAGCCGTACCATCGAGCTTGGTGATGGCGAGCGAAGAGATATTGGTAACGGCAGCAAACTGCTTAGCCTGCTCAAAAGCGTTCTGTCCGGTACTTCCATCCAGAACGAGCATCACCTCATCCGGAGCCTCAGGCATGACCTTCTTCATCACCTCCTTGATCTTCTTCAACTCATTCATCAGGTTCACCTTATTATGAAGGCGTCCGGCAGTATCAATCAGCACCACGTCGGCACCGTTCGCCTTGGCGCTCTGCAGGGTATCGAAGGCCACGCTGGCAGGGTCAGAACCCATCTGCTGCTTCACCACTGGCACCCCTACTCGCTCGCCCCAAATGCAGATCTGTTCCACAGCAGCGGCACGGAAGGTATCGGCAGCACCGAGATACACCTTCTTGCCAGCCTTCTTAAACTGATAGGCGAGCTTTCCTATGGTGGTAGTCTTGCCCACACCATTCACACCCACTACCAGAATCACGTATGGCTTATGATCGGAAGGCAAATCCCAGTTTTCATTGTCATCAGTATGATTTTCCTCCAGGAGGCTTGCAATCTCTTCCCTCAGGATTCTGTTGAGCTCTGAGGTAGAAACATACTTATCTCTTGCCACGCGTTCTTCGATACGTCGGATGATCTTCACGGTAGTCTCCACACCTACATCGGATGTGATGAGCACCTCCTCCAAATCATCGAGCACGTCATCATCTACGGTTGACTTACCAGCCACCGCACGCGCCAATTTTCCAAACACGCTCTCCTTGGTCTTTTCGAGGCCTTTATCGAGAGTTTCCTTTTTTTTGTTGCTAAATAATCCGAATAATCCCATATTTATAGCTATATTTTTTTGCAAAGATACGAAAATATTTGAAACTAGGAGCGTTTTTCCTAAAAAATATTGTTAACTTAGCAAAAGAATGTATAAATAATCGCTTCCATATAGAAATATATCAAGTTATTTTTATACCTTTGTATGTTAGAAACACCTCCGAGCTCCTATACTCGGACGAGGAGGACAAGACATTAAACATTTAAACAACAGATCATGAAAAAGATATTTATCTCAATACTCGTGCTGATTTCTGCTCTCACCATACAGGCACAGAATGTACTTACCCCTGAGCAGCAGTTGGAAAAGGCGCAAAAAGAGTTGGAGGAAGCCAAGAAGGCACTGGAAGCAGCCAAGGCTCAGGCAGAAGCTGCCAAGGTGAAGGCGGAAGCTGAAAAAGTAAAGGCGGAAGCCGAGAAAACGAAAGCGGAAGCTGCAAGATTGAAGGCTGAAGCTGAAAGAATGAAGCAGGAAGCTGAAAAGCTGAAGAAGAATGCAGAGAATTCGGTGCCTGCTACAAAGCTGGTGCCTGCCACCAAGAAGGAGAATACTACCGAAACTTCAGAAGGTGCGGGATGGGTCGTGCCAACCATGACAGAGGAGGTAGAAGAAAAAAAGGTGGAAAAGACTGCCGAGGGCGTGGTGCTCAAGGAAGATCCGAAATACCTGGCGGGAGCCATCCAGCTCAATGCCGACGGAAAAGTGGAATTTGTTCTCGACACCCAGGCAAACGGAAAGAGTGCAGACGAAATCTACAACATCGTTTTCCAATATATGAGCAAGCTCATCAAGAATGAGCAAAACATCAACAGCCGCATCGCCCTGGTGAACAGAAACAACAAGAACGAGCAGATCATCGCCTGTATTATGGACGAATGGTTTGTCTTCAATCAGTCGTTCATCTCTCTCGACCGCTCTGAGACCAAGTACCAGCTGGTGGCAACCATCAGCGACAACCATCTCCACCTCTCCATGACCCGAATCGTATTCAACTACGAGGAAGGCAGAAGTACCGGTTTCAAGGAGCCTGCAGAGAATGTGATCACCGACAAATATGCCTTGACCAAGAAGAAAAACGACTTGGCTAAGATCTACGGTAAGTTCCGCCGCGGAACCATCGACCGTAAGGATCAGATCTTCAACAATCTGACCAAACTTGTTAGAAAATAAAAATCATCTTATAAAATATGGATCAGACAAAAGATAACAATATAACAAACACCCCACAGAGCGAGGAAACCGCAAAGACTCAGCCACAGAGCGAGAGCCACGAGGCGTCTCAGACACAGCCACAAACCAGCTATGCCGTGCGCCCAAACCGTCGCCACCACAGAAGATTGGAGTATGCAGACAAGAGCAACATGCTCGTAGCCAGGAACTGGCTCAACATCGGATTCATGCTCTTCGCCATCGTAGGCGTCATCCTCTGGACACAGATGGACGACCGCACGATTGCCAATGTACTGCTGATCATCGGCGTAGTCTTGAAAATTGCCGAGGTTTGCATCCGACTATTCAAAAAATAAGAAATGAAGAAAATATTATTCTCTACAATCCTAGCTTGTGCTGCAACCCTACCAGTTGCGGCACAACGTGATTTTACAGATTTCAACAATAACGAGGACTCGCAGTTCCGCCCACAGACCGGCAACCGAATCAACACCGACTCGCTGGGCACCGACAAGGAGATTCCGAAGGGAATCAGGGTATGGACTGTGGATGAGAGATTTGGAGATACTCGGGCTGCCGTGGTGGACACTATGCAGGCAATGTACCAGAATACCACCTTCACGGAAGGACTGCGCGGAGAGTACAACACCCTGGGTAACATGGGTACCGCCCGCATCAACCGCATCTTCATCGACCGACGCAATACGCAGGGCAACTTCATCTTCACCGAGCCATACGACAACATCGTTACTCCGGTGAGTGACTTCCACTTCACCAACACCTACTCGCCTATCACCAACATCACGCTGAATAGCTGCGGTGACAGAACCAACGGTGAGGATGACTTCAAGGCAATCTTTGCGGTGAATGCCAACAAGCAGCTGGGTGGCGGATTCCGATTCGACTACAAATACGGTCGCGGCTACTACGATGCACAGAGCACGGCGCACTTCAAATATACGATGTGGACTTCTTATCTGGGCGACCGCTATCAGGCGCACTTCCTTTTCAGCACCAACCACCAGAAGGTGACGGAGAACGGAGGTATTACCAATGATGACTACATCAAGCATCCGGAGCTTTTCACCGAGAGTTTCGCCACCAACGAAATACCGACCGTGCTGCAGCAGAACTGGAATCGCAACGACAATCAACACATCTTCTTCACCCACCGCTACAATGTGGGCTTCAGCCGCAAGGTGAAGATGACCGAGGAAGAAATCAAGGCCAAGAAATTCGCCATGGAGTCAGCAAAGGACAATGCAGCCGAGGAAGCCAAGGAGGAGGCAAGAAAGAAAGCAAGGGAACAAGGCAGGGAGTTTGACGAAAAGGCTTTCGACAAAAACCAGAAGAAGCAGTTCTCAGGTCGCCCTACAGATGCAAAGATTGCCGGCGATGAACCTGCCAAGAACAACAAGGCAATAGTTGCAAACAAGGCAGCCCAGGACTTCAAGAGCGACAGCACTCGAATTGCAGTAAACAGCAAGGCAATGGCAGACAGTCTGCTCTCCATAGAGAAGAAGAAAGCGCAGGACTCACTCTTCTACAAGACAGAATATGTTCCGGTAACCAGCTTCATCCACACCGTGCAGTTTGACAACTACAAGCGCATCTACCAGGCTTACCAGACTCCACAGGACTACTATCTCAAGGAGTACTACAATGCCGGCAAGTTTACAGGCGATTCTATCTACGATCAGACCCGACACTGGCGCATCAAGAACACCGTGGCAATGGGAACGCTCGAGGGATTCAGCAAGTGGGCAAAGGCTGGTCTGAAAGCTTTCGCCAGCTATGACCTCCGCCACTACGAACTGCCGAATACCGAAGGCGGATTTGAGAAGTTCAATGAGCATGCTCTGAGCGTAGGCGGTCAGCTGAGTAAGACTCAGGGCAAGACCCTTCACTATAATGTCGTGGGCGAGGTAGGACTCACCGGAGTGGATGCCGGCACCTTTGCAATCGACGGAAGCGCAGACATCAACCTGCCATTCCTGGGTGACACCGTACAGGTAAGAGGCGATGCTTTCATCCATCACGAAACGCCATCGTTCTACTATCGCAAGTATCATGCCCGACATCTCTGGTGGGATGATGATCTGAGCAAGATTATCCATACCCGCATCATGGGAACTCTGAGATTCGGCAAGACCAACACCACGCTGCGTGTGGCTGTGGATGAAATCAAGAACTATACTTATTTCTCACAGCAATATACGATTACAGAAAATGGTCTGCGCACAGGCGTAATGGTGACCCCTATGCAGAGCGGCGATGCCATCAATCTGATTACAGCGCAGCTGCAGCAGGACTTCAAGTTCGGTATTTTCAACTGGCAGAACATGATTACCTACCAGCATACCAGCAGCAAGAGTGCCCTGCCAGTGCCAGACCTCAACGTATATACCAACCTCTTCATCAAATTCAAGGTGGTAAAGGTACTGAATATCGAGTTGGGTGCTGACGCCAGATACTTCACCAGCTACGAGGCTCCAGATTATTCTCCTTACATCGGTCAATATACCGTGCAGGGCAACGGCGAGAAGAACGTGAAGGTGGGCAACTACCCTATCGTCAATGCCTACGCCAATGTTCACATCAAGCACACCCGCTTCTTCGTGATGATGAGCCATCTGAATGCAGGACAAGGCGACAAGAACTACTTCTTCACCCCTCACTATCCGATGAACCAGCGAGTTTTCAGAATGGGTGTAAGCTGGAACTTCTTCAACTAGGAAGCGAATCTTTTCCACAAGAGATTCTTCTGAAATAAAATAGAAGCGAATCTTTTCTTAATGAATAACAACAAGGAGCGAGGTTCCCCAAAAACCTCGCTCCTTATAATTTAAAAGCAACAATATGATGATAAAGACAAATTCTATCAAGGCGTGGTTTCTCGCCGCCCGCCCCGTCACCCTTTCGGCAGCGGCAGTACCGGTGATGCTGGGAGTAGCCCTAGCATACAAGGATTCAAGTGCCAACTGCCAATGGGTTCCTGCCCTGCTCTGTCTGCTCTTTGCTTGGATAATGCAGATAGACTCAAACCTGGTAAACGACTTCTTTGACTTCAAGCATGGCAACGACGATGAAACCCGATTGGGTCCAAAGAGAGCCTGTGCTGAAGGCTGGATTACGATGAAAGCCATGAAATGGGGCATCATCTTCACCACCCTTCTAGGCTGCATCATCGGTCTGCCCCTCGCCTTCTACGGAGGAAAGGAGATGATCATCGTGGGTATCTGCTGCGTACTCTTCTGCTTCCTCTATACCACCAAGTTGAGTTACCTGGGATTGGGCGACCTGCTGGTACTTCTCTTTTTCGGCATCGTGCCAGTCTGCTGCACCTATTATCTGGTAATGCCTGAAGGAATGCAGACTGTATCAACGGAAGCCATACTTACCTCCATCGCCTGCGGACTGGTAGTAGATACGCTGCTCATTCTGAACAACTATCGCGACTACGACAACGACATCAAGGCGGGCAAGAAGACACTGATCGTTCACATCGGCAAGAAAAACGGCGAGCGTCTCTACTGCGCACTGGGCAACATCGGTATCCTCATCATGATTGGAATCAACATCTATGGTGCACTTACCTACGATGCAGATACTAAGTTTTTGCCTTTCGCCGCCACATATCTCGTGGTGCACAACCGAACATTCGCCAAGATGAGGAAGATAGGAGAAGGCAGAATGCTGAACAAGGTACTGGGCTACACGGCTCTCAACATCTTTACCTTTGGCATGATCTCTACCTTCATCATCCTTGGAATGATGTAGTAATCCCAGAGATACCCACCCCCTCTGGAATGGCATGAGAAGATTCTAGAATGAGAAGATAACATTCAGGAATAATAATTATATAATGTACGCGCGTACATTATATATATAAAAGAAGAAAAAGTATGAAGCAACAAGTAAATCTCGAAATCATGCAGTTTGTGGAAACACAGATTCTGCCCAAATATACAGAATTTGGCGAGAGCCACGGATTGCGCCACGTAACCCGTGTCATCAAAAACGCCCTGAAACTCGTACCTGTAACAGGTGCCGACATCGACATGGTTTATATCGTTGCCGCCTATCACGACCTGGGAATGAGCGGTCCGCGCGCCATCCACCACCTCACCAGTGGCAAAATCCTCCTGGCTGATGCCAGACTGAAGCGCTGGTTCACTCCCGAGCAGATTAAAATCATGAAAGAAGCCGTGGAGGATCACCGCGCCTCCTCCAGTCGCCAGCCCCGAAGCATCTATGGCAAGATTGTTGCCGAAGCCGACCGCGACATCGATGTTCACGAAATCTTTCTTCGTGCCATCGAATACGGAGAGGAGAACTATCCCGGAAAAGGAAAGGAAGAGCAATGGCAGCGGTTCGCCGACCACATGGACGAGAAATATTCCCGCAACGGCTACATCAAGCTCTGGATTCCTAACTCACCCAATGAGAAGGCTCTGAAAGAGCTGCGGAATATCATTGAAGACAAGACAGAACTCAGGAAATATTTCGAAGAAATATACGAAGAGCTCAGGAAAAAGAAGTCTTGACCCTTGAGAGAAACAAGGAAAAGGGAGTTCTGACTTTTGATAAAGAAGATTTTTCGAAAAAATCAGCAGAAAGATTTGGTAGTTTCAAAAGATTGCATTATCTTTGCAGTATAGAAAACCCAAAGACTTCTATCAATAGATGATAGCCTATGCTATGTCTATTCGACAAAGATATAAGGGTCGTGTCGGTTCGATCGGGATACTCATCAAATTACACTTATGAAACCGAGAAGACTTCTCTTGCCTATGGCGGGCCACATAAACTGACATGTCAACTAAGCTGCAAAGCCGGTGGATTACAAAAGCGGAGAGCTCTCAAATGTTTATGACATTCGGAGTTTCATCACATCATCGAGCGACCCTTTCCTACAGGAGGCAGATTTCCAATAATTGGTAAATCTGCCTCCTTTTTTGTTGACAAAGTCAGCTTATCCCCTATAATTCCTCCCAAAAACAAGAAAAATCAAGAAAATATGCATATTTCTTGAAAAAAGTTGCAGAAAAATTTGGTGGAACAAAAAAAATGTAGTATCTTTGCACCCGCATTTGAGAACGATGCTTGTTGATTTGGCAACAATATCCGATTGGAAGGTTGGGTGAGTGGCTGAAACCACC
>NZ_QUCG01000057.1:0-22598 GCF_003473645.1 Prevotella sp. AM23-5
AGTCACTGAGTCACTGAGTCACTGAGTCATTTATTTTAAAAAAAGAGGAAATGCAGGAACGGCATTTCCTCTTTTATCTGGGGTATTGCTCTTATTCAGAAGAGCCGAATTATTGCTTATCCGAGTCGATGAGGGCGAGCAGATGCTCTACTGCCACCTCCTGTGGAATGTTCTTTTCTACGCAAACCTGCTTGCGGTAAAGGCTTACTCGGTTAGGGCCGGCGCCTACGTAGCCGTAATCGGCATCCGCCATTTCGCCAGGACCATTCACGATGCAGCCCATGATGCCTATCTTCAAGCCCTTGAGATGCTTGGTTGCCTCCTTGATCTTGGCGATGGTTTCACGGAGATCGTAGAGAGTTCTGCCACAACCAGGACAACTGATATACTCGGTCTTGCTGGTGCGCAGACGGGCTGCCTGAAGAATGCCGAAAGCGGTTTCATCTACTGTCTGGGCAGGGATGTCGCCATCGTTCATCAGCCAGATACCATCGGTCAGACCATCTATCATCAGGGCTCCCATATCGGCTGCTGCCTCCAGCTGGAAGTCGCTCTTCTCCTCCTTGCCGTGCTGGTACATCTCGGCAAAGATCACAGGGTTCTTCAAGCCGGCATTCATCATCTCGTGAACCAATGCACGCTGGTCGCCCAGGCGGTTCTGATGATTGCTGACGCAGATAACCACTACCTCTGGATGAGCCTTCAGGCAGGCGATGTATTCCTCGGCTGGAGTTCCAAACTGCAGGGTGAGGAACTTCACGTCGGCCTTGATGCTGGCGATGAGCGGCATTGCCATGGCAGGGAAGATAGGGTAGAGCTTGGCACCTGTGGTTTCAGGCTTACTGTTCAGCGTCTCGTAAACATTGTAATCTACGATGTAGCTCTGACCAGGCACAAACTGCTTAGGCATCTTACCGCCTATATAGATATAATCAGGCGTAGCATCCTTGTTCTCACAAACGGTGCTCTCGCCGTTGATTCGGTTGCTGATAACCACTGGAACGTTGTTGCCGCCGATATTGCCTACAGCCACTGTTTCGCGGCGGGTAGGGTGCAGCCAGTCGAAGCTAGGACAAGCTGCGGCCGGGATGAGCAGCTGACCCTTCTTCTTGCCGATGTAATCCACCAGGTGGCGAGCCACCGGAATCTCTGCAGCAGGCTCCTCGCTGAGGCTTACACGGACTGTATCGCCGATACCATCAGCCAGCAGGGCACCGATACCTACGGCACTCTTGATTCTACCATCCTCGCCTTCGCCAGCTTCGGTTACGCCGAGGTGGAGCGGATAGTTCATGCCCTCTTTCTCCATCTCGCTGACGAGAAGGCGCATGGAGCGGACCATCACAACAGTATTGGATGACTTGATGCTGATGACTACATCGTGGAAATTCTCCTTCTTGCAGATGCGCAGGAACTCGAGACAGCTCTCTACGATGCCCTCTGGGGTATCGCCGTAGCGGTTGCGGATGCGGTCGGAGAGCGAACCGTGGTTCACGCCGATGCGGATGGCTGTATGATGCTCCTTGCAGATGTTGAGGAACGGCACGAAGCGGTCTTCTATCTTTTGGAGTTCGTGGGCGTACTCCTCATCGGTATATTCCTGCTTGATGAACTTGCGGGCAGGATCCACATAGTTGCCCGGGTTTACGCGCACCTTCTCGCAGTAGAGTGCAGCCACATCGGCAACGTTAGGATTGAAGTGAACATCGGCTACGAGCGGAGTCTGATAGCCGTCGGCACGGATGCCGGCATTGATGTTCTTCATATTCTCTGCCTCGCGGGAACCCTGTGTGGTGAAGCGCACCAGTTCGCCGCCAGCCTTGATGATTTCCTCTGCCTGACGGACGCAAGCCTCAGTATCATTGGTATTGGTGGTGGTCATCGACTGGATGCGGATAGGGTTATCGCCACCCAGATCGATGGCTCCGATATGTGCCACAGAAGAGGCACGGCGGGTATAATTGAATAAATCTACCATAATGTATAAGAATAGAATATGCCCCAAAGGAATGGGGCATATCACATATTAGATTAATTACACTTGAAGTCGTATTTCACCTCAGCCAAATCCTTGTTGGCCTTCTCTATCTTGGCACCGAGACCCGCCTTCCAAGCTTCTACCTTCTGAGCCACTTCCTCATCGGCAAGGGCAATCATCTCGGAAGCGAGGATGGCAGCGTTCTGAGCCGCATTCACACCAACAGTAGCCACAGGAATGCCAGGAGGCATCTGGATGATGCTGAGCATGGCATCAAGACCGTCGAGCATACCCTTGATGGGTACACCGATAACTGGCAGTGGGGTAGATGCTGCGATAACACCAGGAAGGGCGGCAGCCATACCGGCAGCGGCGATGATTACCTTCACGCCACGCTCCTTGGCTCCCTTGGCAAATGATTCTACTGCATCCGGTGTGCGGTGTGCAGAGAGGGCATTTACCTCGAAAGGAATCTGGTTGTCGTTCAACCACTTACATGCTTTTTCCATAACAGGCAGATCGCTGGTACTGCCCATGATAATGCTTACTAATGGTTTCATTTCTTACTATATTATGTTATTAATTCTTTTTTCTATGTTCCTTGTACGGCACCGGATTCGGATGATGTCCAGGATGGTGCAGGCTTCAGATGACCAAGATGGCGCAGGCGGCTCCTACGAGGAAGCCCGTAACTACCTGTGAGAGCGAGTGCTGACGCAGTATCATGCGCGCCGTTCCTACGGCTCCTGCCAGTATCAGCACGAAGCAGAGCCACCACAGCGGGTTGAAGGAGAAGGCGATGGAATAGGATACCAATCCGCCTGCCACGCCTCCGATGGCGGCTGTATGGGTGCTGATCTTCCACCATATATTGATGAGGGCACATACCATCTGGATGGTGAGTGCCACTACCACGATGATGCTGATGACGCGGGGAGTGTTGCGGTACTCCATCCAGAAGAAGCAGGCGAAGTAGCACACGATGGAGATGATATAGGGCACGAGACGGCGCTCCTTTCTGCCCAGTTCGTGGGATGTCCATCCCTGGCAGAGCCGGTAGAGATGGATAAGCAGCGAGGGTGCCACCACGGTGAGCAGATACACCATGGCAAGCATCACCAGCTTGTACATCATCGGCAACAATGACATGTAGCTGAAGATGAACAGTGCTATCAATCCCACTATCGGCAGATAGAAGGGGGTGAAGATCATGCTCATGATTCGTGCAGTGAATATGATATTCTTCTCTTTCATTTTCTTAATCGTGCTACTGGAATATTGAATTGTTCGCGATACTTCGCTACGGTGCGTCGGGCGATAGGGAATCCTTTTTCCTTCAACGCCTTTGACAATGCTTCATCGCTCAATGGTTTCTTCTTATCTTCGTGCGCTATGATTTCCTGAAGGGCAATCTTGATCTTGCGGGTTGACAGTTCCTCGCCATCCTCGGTGGTATAGCCATCGGTGAAGAAGAACTTGAGTGGGAAGATGCCCCATTTGGTCTGTGCATACTTCACGTTGCTCACTCGCGATATAGTGCTGATATCCAATCCGGTTCTTTCGGCTACATCCTTGAGAATCATCGGTTTCAGGTCGGCTTCGTCTCCATCCAGGAAGAACTGTCGCTGGATGTCGATAATAGCTTTCATGGTTACGATGAGGGTATGCTGCCGCTGCTTGATTGCCTCGATGAATCCCTGTGCCTTGTCCACCTTTCCCTTGGCATAGAACAGGGCTTCTTTCTCGGCTCTGCTCATCTTGTCCTTGTGATTGCGGTATTGCTCTATCATGTCGGTGAAGGATGGAGATATGGTGAGCTCCGGAATGTGACCGCGGTTCAGGCTGAAGGTAATGGAGCCGTCGTCGTTGGTATCTACGATGAAGTCGGGGGTAATCTGCTGGATGTTTCTGCCTTCGGTTTCTCCCATTGATGCACCCGGTTTCGGGTTCAGTTTCCTGATTTCCTGCTGCAGGGTATCAAGCTGGGTATCATTGAGTTCCAATCCCGCCTTGATCTTGTCCCAGTGCTTCTTGGTAAACTCATCGAAGTAGTCGGTGAATACCTCTTCCATGGTCTTGCGGAGTACGCCTTTCGGCATTCGCTTTACCTGAAGCAGGAGGCATTCCTGAAGGCTTCTTCCGCCTACGCCCGCAGGGTCGAAGCTCTGCAGGACATGGAGCACGTGCTCTATCTCCTTCTCGGTTACATCGATGTTGTGATAGATCATCAGCTCATCGCTGATGCTGTCGAGATCCTTGCGAAGCAGGCCGTCGTCGTCGAGCGATCCGATGAGATATTCCATCACTTCCTTTTCCTTGTCGGTGAGGTTCTGCATATCCATCTGCTCCTTCAGCTTGTCGTAGAAGGACGTGGTGTCTCCATATACCATTTCTTCGTATTCGGCTGTGTCCTGGTTGCCGTATTTGTCGGAGCTATAATCGGGCATCTGGTCATCCTGTCCGATGCTTTCCAGTGCCTGGTCGAACTCGTCTTTTCTCTCTTCCTTCTCCGACTGTGCCTCGTAGGCATCATCAGAATCAGTATCACTGTCGCTATTACTGCTATCTGCATCATGTTCCAGCGGAGAATCTCCATCGTAGCTTTCGCTGAGCATATCGTCTGGATTCTCACTCTCCAGTGCAGGATTATCGTCCAGTTCGGCATTGATGCTCTCCTCGAGTTCGGTGAGGGGCATCTCCAGGAGCTTCACCTGCAGCATCTGCTGGGCGGAGAGTTTTTGTAGCTGTTGCAGCTTCTGTGCCTGTGTCTGAATGAGTTTTTGAGCCATATCTTTATTCTTGAGTTGAGCTTTTGCTGTTTATATTTCTTTTTTTCTGTTCTGCCAGCAGTGTTTTTTCTGCTTGCAGTATTCTTTTTTCTGTTCTACTTGTAGTATTCCTGCAGGTTGATGGCAAGCTGGTTCAGCTTGTCTGGGTTTCCGTTACCATATCTGTGCCAGATATCCTTGCATGCGCTAATCAGTTTGCTGTCAGGTGCTTGCTGGCGGTTGAGATAAGGGTCGCAGTATTGGTAAACGCCCATCACTTCTGCAATCAGCTTGGGTGAAACCTTGATGAGTTTTCCCAGGTTGATGATTTCCGGTGTTTCAGCCACCATGGTGATGGGTGTGAGCTGGAAGTAGAGGTCGAGGATGATGATGAGCTTCACGGGGTTGAGCGATGGCTCTTCGGCGAGCGGTTCCCAATCTTTCTCGAACGACTCCTTTACTTCTACTCCTGCAAAGAAATCCTTGGCATTTCCGCATCCGTTCATAGATCGGAGAATCTTGATGTCGTGGGATAGGAGACGTGGATTATCGGCATATTTATCCCATAGCCGCTTGATGCGAGGCGTGATGCGCTGCAGCTTGAACATCTGTGCGTGCAGATATTCCGGCTGGATGTGCAGTTCCAAGCTCAAATCGACTATACCTTTCGAATATAAGGGCTTTACTCCCATCGGCTTCTTCTGGTAGAGCTGGAGTAGCAGGAGCCAATAATCGTCGTTCCAAAGAGGATGTTTTGCCATATTACCTTGTTATTTATTATCTTTTGCAAAAGTACAACTTTTCGGTGGTAATACAAAATTATTTAGTGTATATTATCATAAAAATGAGGGGATTATGCCTAAAATACCTCTAGAATGCCCGTAGGAAGGGGGCGGATTGCATATAAGAACTTGGCGTGTTGCATAAAAAAGTAGTGCGCAACTTCGATTCTCTCGAAATTGCGCACCTTTAATGCTATATTCCCAAATTTTTCATAGCTCAAAGGAGATTATCGCTTTCACAAGCTTTTCTCCATTGCGGCGCCCGAAGCAGTCATTTACTGCTCACAGGCATCATCTTGTTATCCGATACATGTCTTTTTTTACCTTAAGTTACGCTTAACCTATCGACATTATCCTGTTCTCACTGAATAAACAATCTTTTTTTCTTACCTTAAAACTAATAACCTAAAACTAAACAACTAACAATCTTAAACCTAAAAACCTAATAACCTAAACAAAATTTCTTTTCGTCGTCCTTGAATAAACAATCTTTTTTATTACCTTATAACTAATAACCTATAAACAACTAACAATCTTAACCTAAAAACCTAATAACCTTTTGTCTTATTGACGATGCAAAGGTACGACGATTTTGCCATTCCACCAAAACTTTTATGGAGAAAATGCAAAAAAAGCCCGAATTTTTGATGTATGTCAACTATGTGTGTGCGCACACAAGTGTTATGAAGCAGATATTTGACCTACATCAACCATTTTACTTCCTATCGAAGAGAAAGGCTTCTTCGCTCATGAAGACGGCTATGGTCTTGAGGCGGATATAGTCTTCAGAGAGATAGATGAGTCCCTGGTTGCCCCACTTCTTTCCTGCTGAGTTGCGGCAGACGTAGTATCGCTGCTCGTCTTTCAGGAAGGTGCCGATTATTTCCATCACGTGGTCATCGGTGGTGCGCAGCTGCTCAAACTCCTCCTGGCGGGAGGTAGGGGTTACGGGGCGTTCGTTTTTAGAGATATCCACATAGTTGTCCTTGGCGTGGATAAAGCCTTCTTCAGAAATATCGCCCTCCCAGCATACCGGGTGGCCGTTCTCTATCGCCTTCTGGATATGGAGCATCATCTCATCCAGCGGCAGATTGAGGTAGGAGTCGTGCTGACGGTTGTCGGGAATCTCCAGGGCGAAGTACTCGCGGTAAGGGTGATGGGTGAAGCTGGTGAGCGATACATACTCTTCCGGGTAGCATACGCTGTGGGCGAACTCCAGCGGGGTATATTCGGCACCGAGCATGTGAACCTGCTTGGCGGGCATATAACCTATCTCCTGATCAAAGAGATTGTCGAGATCATCCTTCAGCTTTCCGAACCCCGACTTCTGTGAGATGGCTGCATCGCAGAGCTGCTCCACCTTCCGGCAGAGCGTCTTGTAGTTGATATCCTTCGGATCTTCGTAGCTGTCGTAGGGTTGTGCACCATACTTATCTATATAATGTATGAGCATGGAAGCCATGCCTCGCATGCTGATGGGCTTGCTGCCCTGCGAGAGATAGTACTCTATGGCTTTCTCCTGCAGCATCATTCGGGCGATGTAAGCCACGGAGAGGTTCACGGAGTCACCCTTCATGATATGTTCGCTCTCTATGGTAGCGAGCATGGCGTATGCCCAGCTGAGTTCGCTATCGCCCTGATTCTTGACGGGAGTGGTGCTGATGAGCCTTACATGGGCGGGCAGATTGTTCTTGCCCCCATCCTGAGAGGAAGGAGAGGAGGATTTGCCCTGATATCCGCAGCTTACCAGAAGAAGTGCGGCGAGAAGGTGGAGAAAGATGCTTCTATTCATATTGTAGTTGTTGTTTATACCTTATTATATATATAAGCAGGATACCATGTATGCGATAAGACTACCATATCGCTGGCTTTAAACAATAAAAGTTCCGCCCCACACATCTGGATGGAACGAAACTTCTATCATCGTATTTATGCTTTGTTTTCCTTTTTCGCAGCTCGCTTAGGGCTGGAGGCGATGCTCCATACTCCCGCTATGATGAGCGGAAGACTCAATATCTGGCCCATATCCATAGGCAATCCTGCCTCGAAAGCCACCTGAATCTCCTTGGTGTATTCCACGAAGAAACGGAAGGTGAAGATGAGGGTAAGGCAAAGGCCGAAATAAAGTCCGCTTCCCACACTCTTAGGACCCTTCTTCTTATAGATGAAGAGGATGAGGAGGAAGATGACGAGATAGGCTATCGCCTCGTAGAGCTGGCCGGGATGACGCGGATACTGATCTTCCTTGACGAAGATGAATGCCCAAGGCACATCGGTTACCTTGCCGATGATCTCGGAGTTCATCAGGTTGCCCAGGCGGATGAAGCAGGCGGTGATGCCTGATACGATACCCATATTGTCGAGCAATGTCCAGCCGCCCACCTTCGTCTTGCGGCAGTAGAGCCAGATGGCGATGAACAGTCCCAGTACGCCTCCGTGGCTAGCCAGACCTTCATATCCTGTGAATTTCCAGCTGCCGTCTGCCATGTGATGCATCGGGATGAACATCTCGACTACGTGATCCCACTGGGTGAGGAAGTATTCCGGCTGGTAGAAGATGCAGTGTCCCAGTCGGGCACCCGCCAGGATGCCGACGAAGAGGTAGATGAAGAGCGGTTCAAACTTATCCTCGCCCAGCTTCTGCTCCTTGTAGAGGCGGTGCATCATCAGATAACCCAGCAGCAAGCCTACCATCCAGCAGGTGGCGTAGTATCTGATGGAGATAGGACCCAGGTGAGCCAAGATAGGATCCGGATCCCATACGATATAGTTAAGCAGATTTGCCATCATAATCGTAGATTTTTTAAAGGGGGAATGCATCCCCCTTTGTTATTACGTAGAAACGGTTATACGTTGAAACGGAAGTGCATGATGTCGCCATCCTGTACGATGTACTCCTTGCCCTCGATGCCGAGCTTACCAGCCTCGCGCACAGCAGCTTCAGACCCATACTTGATATAGTCATCATACTTGATTACCTCTGCACGGATGAATCCCTTCTCGAAGTCGGTGTGAATCACTCCGGCACACTGAGGAGCCTTCCAGCCCTTGTGATAGGTCCATGCCTTGACCTCCATCTCACCAGCTGTGATGAATGTCTCGAGGTTCAGCAGGGCGTATGCCTTCTTGATGAGTCGGTTTACGCCGCTCTCTTCCAGGCCGAGTTCTTCGAGGAACATCAGTTTATCCTCGTAGGTTTCGAGAGAAGCGATGTCTTCCTCTGTCTTGGCTGCGATGACCATGCACTCAGCACCTTCTTCCTTGGCGATTTCCTCTACCTTCTTGCTATACTCGTTGCCGGTCTTGGCAGAAGCTTCATCAACATTGGCTACGTAGAGCACAGGTTTAGTTGTGAGGAGGAAGAGGTCGTGAGCCACCTTCTGCTCTTCCTTGCTTTCGAAAGTAACGCCACGGGCGTTCTTTCCCTGCTCCAGAACAGCCTTGTAAGCCTCCAGAACGGTAACCATCAGCTTGGCATCCTTGTTGCCGGCAGCAGCAGTCTTCTGCTGCTTGGCGAGCTGAGATTCGATGGTTTCCAGGTCCTTGAGCTGCAACTCTGTATCGATAACGCTCTTATCCTCCAATGGGTCAACCTTGGCGCCACCCTCACGAACGATGTTATCATCGTCGAAGCAGCGGATTACGTGGATGATAGCATCGCACTCACGGATATTTCCCAAGAATTTATTACCAAGACCTTCGCCCTTGCTGGCACCCTTGACGAGACCTGCGATATCCACGATTTCGCAAGTAGCTGGGACGATGCGTCCTGGGTGAACAATCTCTGCCAACTTGTTGAGTCGCTCATCTGGTACGGTGATGACGCCCAAGTTTGGTTCGATAGTACAGAAAGGGAAGTTAGCTGCCTGTGCCTTTGCACTAGACAGACAGTTGAACAGTGTAGACTTACCCACGTTTGGGAGGCCTACAATACCACATTTTAATGCCATTTTATCTTTAAACGTTTAAATTTCTGGGTGCAAAGTTACACATTATAAATGAAAGATACGAAGAAATCGTGGAAAATTAACTAAAAATCATAGATGAGGAAAAATTGATGTAGAAAAAACAAGTGAAACGCTGAAACGCTTGCGGATGCAGGAAGATATAGGAGAAGACGTTGAGGCATATAGGGAAAGTCATCTAAGGATATAGGAGAAGTACCTGGAAGGAATAACAGAAGTCTTTGAGATATACAATGGATGTTGCTGGAAGATATGGGAGTAATTGCCGGAAGAATTAATTCTTACGGCCGCACAACAGCTGTTGTGCATGTGTTTTTCTGCTGTTGTACGATAAAAGAGATCATCTTCCCAATGTCGGGAAAATGATCTCTTATTTCTTTTCTCTGTACTTTATCCTTTCCACAAACCGTGGAGATTGCAGTATTCGCGAGCCGTAACATCCTTGGCTTCAGCGCTTGTCATGAAGATGGCTTCCGGCTTTTCTCCCGGCTTCAACTCATGGCGGAGCACATCGGTAGGGGTGAGCAGCTCAATCCACTGGATGTAATGCTCTGGGAGCATCGGATGCTCCACACTTCCTACAGTTACTCGGTAGCCGCCTTCGATAGGTTCTATCACAGGCACGTGCTTCTCCTTGGCGCCATCGCTGGTGTTTTCCTTCATCAGCTTCATCGGCTCACCACAGCAGCTGAGCACGGCTCCTGGGTTTACTACTTCTACCACGTTGCCGCAAATCTGGCAGCGGTAGATTTCTCTAATCTTCGTCATAATGGTTCCTCCTATTATTTTATGAATGTGTTGCCTGAATATCAGGCTTTTCATTCAGATGATTCCTTTGTGAGGATTTCCTTCGGGTGATTCCCCAAAAGAGTCTTACTCCTCAACAGGGCTGAAATCGTCCTTGCCTACTCCGCAGAGAGGGCAAACCCAATCATCAGGGATATCCTCGAATGCTGTACCTGGAGCGATGCCGCCCTCTGGATCTCCTACTTCTGGATCATAAATCCAACCACAAACGTCGCATACATATTTCTTCATAATGTTTCCTTTCTTCTTTTTTATATTAATAATCTTGTTCTTGTAGTCGTTATCAGACAAGTACTGCTGTATATCTGGGAATATCCTATTGCTCAGATGTTTTGCTATACTTCTTTCTGACCGACAATGCAAAGATACAAATAGTTTTTCTAACTTCCAAATAAAATTGAATAAATTATAATTTTATTATATCTTTTAAATTCTAGTAACATTGTATCTTTTCCCAAAATCCTCGCAAAACTACTCCTTGGCTTTCTCTAATCTTCCCCTAATCTTTCTCTAATCTTCTCCAAAAATCCCTTTCTTATCCTCATTCCCAGTCTTCCTTATCCTCGCTGCAGGCATCTTTTTTATCCTATTATATAGAGTTTTTTGTGTTTTATCGCTTTGCTCTGAAAAAAAAGTTGTATATTTGCACCATCATAACTAACTATAACAATTTTATTATGGGAATTAAAATGAATTTCAAGTCACAATTATGTGCCGCAATCCTTACTTTGGGTTGCTCTTGCCTTTCGGCTAATGCCATGGTTGCGAATGATGCTGCCAAGGAAAATAAGGCTCAGCATTATCAGCCATCTGCAGAAAACCTGGAATCACGCAAGCAGTTCCAGGACGATAAGTTCGGTATCTTCCTGCATTGGGGATTGTACAGCATGCTCGCTACCGGCGAATGGACAATGACCAATAAGGACCTGAACTACAAGGAGTATGCCAAGCTGGCTGGCGGTTTCTATCCTTCTAAGTTTGATGCTGCCAAATGGGTGGCTGCCATCAAGGCTTCTGGTGCCAAGTATATCTGCTTCACCACTCGCCACCACGAGGGATTCTCTATGTTCAAGACCAAGTATTCTGATTATAATATAGTAGATGCTACTCCTTTCCGTCGCGACATCGTGAAGGAGCTGGCTGATGAGTGCCACAAGCAGGGCATCGCTTTGCACCTTTATTACTCTCATATCGACTGGTATCGTGAGGATGCTGTTTGGGGAAGAACAGGTAGAGGTACTGGTCGCCCTAACCCTGAGGGTAACTGGAAGAGCTACTATCAGTTTATGAACAACCAGCTTACAGAACTTCTTACCAACTACGGTAAGGTGAGATGTATCTGGTTTGACGGATGGTGGGATCAGGATCAGAATCCTAACTTCGATTGGCAGTTACCAGAGCAGTATGCGCTTATCCATCGCCTGCAGCCAGGCTGTCTGATTGTAAACAACCATCACTCTTCTCCTTTCGAGGGTGAGGATGTTCAGGCTTTCGAGCGTGATCTTCCTGGAGAGAATAAGGCAGGATTGTCTGGTCAGGACATCAGCCGCCTGCCTCTTGAAACCTGCGAGACCATGAATGGCATGTGGGGTTATAAGATTACCGACCAGGATTATAAATCTACCAAGACTTTGGTTCATTACCTGGTGAATGCGGCTGGCAAGAATGCCAACCTGCTGATGAACATCGGTCCTCAGCCAGATGGTGAGCTTCCAGCAGTAGCATTGGAGCGCCTGGCAGAAATGGGAGAGTGGATGAAGACTTACGGTGAAACCATCTATGGTACCCGTGGCGGCATCGTAGCTCCTCATGATTGGGGTGTTACAACCCAGAAGGGAAACCGTCTCTTCGTTCATATCCTGAACCTGAAGGATAAGAGCCTCTTCCTGCCTCTCGGAAACAAGAAGGTGAAGAAGGCTTTCGACTTTGCCAGCAAGAAGCCGGTGAAGATTCAGAAGTGCGAAGGTGGTGTGCTCCTGAATCTCAGTGAGGTTCCTACAGAGATGGATAAGGTTGTGGAAATCGCACTCTAAGATTGTGTGAATATTATATTGGAAAAGTGTCGTAATCTCCTGGAATATTGGAAATTGCGACACTTTTCTATTTTGTGGGAAAACGCGGTCTGCGTTATCGGAAAAAATCCTTTCTTATTATCGGAAAAAACTTTTTCGTTTTAGAATAATCCTATCCCAAAAGGTTGGCGATGGTTTGCTTTACTCTTTCAGCAGAAGTAACAGGAGAGTTGCTTTCATCAGCACCTTCGGCACCCATATACACGTTGGTGTTGAGCTGCTTCATCTTGCTCGGCACATTGACTCTTGCCGAGAAGTGATATTCGTGAATACCGGTAGCATCGAAGATGGTGCGGATGTTATCCTCGTTTACGCCACATCCGGCAAGGAGGATGATTCGTCCGGCTGCTGCCTGCTTGAGCTCTGAAAGAAGCGCTACGCCTTCTACAGCCTTAGGTTGTTGACCCGATGTAAGGATGCGGTCGCAACCCAGGGAGATGATGTCTTCCAAGGCTTTCTGAGGGTTGGCTGCTCGGTCAAAGGCACGGTGGAAGGTAACGCTCATCGGCTTCAGTTCTTTGCCGTCTTTTGCCAGTTCCACGAGTCGGCGGTTCGCCTCCATATCCACTTCTCCATCCTCTGTGAGGCATCCTATCACTACGCCATCCACGCCCAGTTTTCTGCAGAGGCGTATATCCTCCTCCATGCGTTCAATCTCCAGAGGGGTATAGAGAAAATCGCCACCACGAGGGCGGATGATGACGTGGAGCAAGGTCTTATCCAACAACTTTCGGGCAACTTTTATCTCGCCATACGATGGGGTAGTGCCACCCTCAGGTATGCCTGCACACAGTTCCACACGGTTGGCTCCACCTTCCTGCGCAGCCAGACAGCTCTCTACGCTGTTGGCGCATATTTCAAACTTAAAATCGTCTCTGTTCATAGTTTCTATTTTTTCTTTCTATTTAGTTATTTGATTATTACTAATTTTTTCTCTTTTTACTTGATTTCTCAATATTTGCTGCAAAGATAACATTTTTTCTTTTGGGGATGGCTATTATTTCGAAAAAAAACATTATTTTTGCAGAAAGTTTGTAACGTGACATCAATATATTAACTGGAATATAATAAATATAATTAAAAAGCTAACTAACAATGAGAAAGTTTTTAGTAATGTTCGCCATTACATTCTTAGCCTCTTGGCAGACAATGTTGGCAGCAAACGGCCACTTCATTACCGATGCAGCTTATCGCACGAAAGTGGAAACGGCCTTCAAACAGAAGGTAAATCTTGTAGGTAAGCAGTTTTATGACCAGAAGATGCTCAAGCAGCAGAAAGCTACAGCCGATGAGCAGGGAGCCTTGCAGTTCCTCTATGCCTACATGCCTGTGGCTGATGTAACCGACTATCCTACCAGCTTCTTCCTGGAGAATGTGCGCACCAGCTTCGAGGCACGCCAGCAGATGGCTTGGGGAAACAAGGTGCCTGAGTTGCTCTTCCGCCACTTCGTGCTCCCTGTACGCATCAACAATGAGAACCTGGATAATTCGCGTATGGTATTTTTCAAGGAATTGAAGGAGCGCGTCAAGGGTATGGGTATGAAGGATGCTATCCTCGAGGTAAACCACTGGTGCCACGAGCTGGTAACCTATCAGCCATCCGATGGACGTACTTCGGCACCTCTTTCTACCATCCGTTCGGCTTACGGCCGCTGCGGTGAGCAGAGTACCTTTACGGTAGCTGCCCTGAGAGCTATTGGCATTCCTGCACGCCAGGTTTATACCCCACGCTGGGCACATACCGATGATAACCACGCCTGGGTAGAGGCTTGGGCAGATGGTACCTGGTATTTCCTGGGAGCCTGCGAGCCGGAAGCTGTACTGAACCTGGCTTGGTTTAATGCTCCTGCATCCCGTGCGATGCTGATGCATACCAAGGCGTTCGGTGACTACAATGGTCCTGAGGAGGTAATGCTCCGCACTTCCAACTATACCGAGATCAACCTCATCGACAACTATGGATCTTCTGCCCGCATCGATTTCGAAATCGTAGATGCAGCAGGCAATCCTGTAGATGGTGCCAAGGTGGACTTCAAA
The DNA here is from genome assembly GCF_003473645.1 of Prevotella sp. AM23-5. Taxonomy (NCBI): domain Bacteria; kingdom Pseudomonadati; phylum Bacteroidota; class Bacteroidia; order Bacteroidales; family Prevotellaceae; genus Prevotella; species Prevotella sp. AM23-5. The sequence goes on from NZ_QUCG01000057.1 coordinate 14,410, forward strand.
ATCTACAACTATGCAGAGTTCTGCACCGTAGTAACCAAATATACCGGTGCTGATGGTGCCACCTTCCTTTCTGCTGGCAAGGGCGATATGATGATCTGGGCATCCAAGAACGGCAAGTATGGCTTTGCCAAGGCATCTTTCGGCAAGGACAAGAAGGTAGTGGTTCGTATGGATCATCAGGTAACTGTACCTGGCGCAGAGCAGAAGACCATCCTCTTCCGTGACTCCTTCGATATCGTTCCTCCTCCAGAGCATGCCAATATCCCAGAGGTATCTGCCGAGGCAAGAGCCAAGAACCTGGAGCGCTTTGCCTATGAGGATTCTATCCGCCATGCCTATCTCGCAACCTTCTACAACAAGGAGAGTGCATTGCAGGCTCTGAAGGATAATGGTCTTGCTGCAGGTTCTGAGGAGAATACCCAGAAGATGGTGAAGTATCTGGTAGGTTCAAGCGGTAACCACCGTGTCATCCTCACCTTCCTGAAGAATCACAAGGACCGTATCGACCGTGCCATCAAACTGCTCGGTACCTTGAGTGCCAAGGACTTGAGAGATATGCAGATGGATATCCTGGAAGATAACTTCAATGCCAAGAGCGATCAGCTTTCTCCTCGCGTGGAAAACGAGATGATCATCACTCCATTCAAGCAGTTCTTCGAGAAGGAGTTTGCCAAGCAGCAGGTTGCCTTCAAGAACAATCCTAATCTCCTGGTAGAGTGGGTGAAGAAGAATATCCGCATCAATCCTGACCTGAAGGCGCTTCAGATTGCACAGACACCTATCGGCGTATATCGTTCACGCCTTACTGATGCCCGCTCTCGCAAGGTTTTCTTCGTAGATGTAGCCAGAAGCTTGGGCATCGAGGCTCAGGTGGATGAGGTGACCAAGAAGACTCAGTATAAGAATGCCAATGGTGGCGAATGGATTGACGTAGATTTCGACAATGCTGTGCAGAAGGCTTCTGCCATGGGCAAGTTCGTGATGAACTACAAGGATAATGGTGCAGTGGATGATCCTAAGTACTACAGCCATTTCACAATCCATCGCATCAACCCTGATGGTTCTACCTCGCTCCTGGAGTATCCTGAGGAGGGTTGTACCTGGAGCGGTACCTTCAAGAATGGCGTAGATATGGATGAGGGCGATTATGCCCTGGTATCTGGTACCCGTCTTGCCAATGGTGGCGTGCTCGCAGAGATGCAGCTGTTTCATGTAAAGCAGGGGGCTACTACCCAGGTGGATATGAACCTGCGCAGTTCTGAGACAGAGATTACCGTGAAGGGTAACTTCAATTCAGAATCCAAGTTCATTCTCTTGCCAAGCAATCAGGAGGTTAGCCTTTTGAGCCAGACAGGTCGCGGCTACTTCGTAACAGGTATGATCGGTGTAGGTCAGGAGCCAACCAACCACGCCTTGAAGGACATCGCCAAGGTGGCACAGGTATTCGAGAAGTGGGGTCGCCCTATCGTTATTCTCTTTGAGGATGAGGCATCTGCCAAGAAGTTCAGAATCTCAGAGTTCCCTGGTTTACCAAAGAACATCATCTTCGGTATCGACAAGGATGGTTCCTGCCGCAAGGAGATGGTGGAGAACATGAAGCTTCAGAACAAGAACCTGCTTCCTATCTTCACGATTTCTGATACCTTCAACAGAGTGGTATTCCTCTCTCAGGGTTATACCATCGGATTGGGTGAGCAGCTGGAATCTGTGATCAAGAGATTATAAAAGCTGAGCGTTTCACTTGAAAATTCGATATTCGATATTGCTGAGCGTTTCAGCGTTTTACTTCATTTTACGCTAGTACTTTTTGCGTGAGAGATAGTGCAAACACCATATAAAAATAAAAAGCCCAGAGCATTCCGCCCTGGGCTTTTATTTTGCTGTTATTTCTTTACGGAGATGGTCTTGATTTCTACCTGCATATCCTTATCGGCTGTACGGTTCTTGGTAAGCCACTTCTGGAAATCCTCGTACTTCAATTCTCTAGGCAAACCGGCTACGGCATTATCTATCGCCTTGATGAATGGGTTAGGCGAACTGATTACATAGATATAATTCGTTTCTGCCGCCTTTTCGCAGGTCATGTTATATTCATCTACGTCTGCCGGCTGAAAGAGTGGTGCAGCCGTCTTGGAATTGAAAAATACGTATCTCGTGTTGGCATCCACCCTCACCTTGCCATCCTGCGATGACTGATAAGGCAGGAGACAGTAGGCATTCTTGCTGTCATCTATCAGATAAACGGCTACGTATCCCTTGGCAGATGACTGGTAGGAGAGATAGAGATCGTCGCCACTCTTGAAGTTGTCGCTTTCGAATCTGTCTTCTGTACCGTTTCTCAGAATCTTGGCAACGAAACTGTTCTGTGTGGCAACCAGCTCCCGTGCCTTTCCGCTTACCGAGCATTTCACCACCAGCATGCCCTGTTCGTAACTGATTTCGTACTTAGGTTCGCCGATGGTTTCCAGCCATTCACCCTTCACGTCGCTGCTGCTCAGCGAGGTGAAATCCGTCTGGGTAGAGCCGTTGGTATTGTTCATCAGGGTAGCGTTATGCTGCGCCACCACGGTACCGAACTCATCGCCCAAGGCTTGAATCTGCGCTCTGCTCAGAGCCGTCTTCTTGGCTTGCTCCAGCGAAACGTTTTCCGGTGCATGGTAGATGTATTCTCCGTGCACTTTCCTGGTGCGCTGGGCATAGCTGGTTGTAGCTACGCCCAGGAACATCAGAATCATCACAAAAATGTAGTGTCTCATCCTTGCTGATTTTTATGTTATTCTTATTTCAGTTTCAGCTCTTTCCAGCCTGCTGCAAGCGAGGTAGAAGGAGTGGCAGTAGGAGTCTGAACCTTGCGGTTGATAACCACTGACTGCTGCTTCACATTCTCAGAGATGTAGCTTTCAAGTTCGCCGAGGCTTACATCACCCTTGGTTTCCTGGAGTTTCTTCAGGAGATAGTAGGTGAAGAGGCCATGCCCCTTGGCTGAGTATGGGAACGCGGTTTCATCGCCCGATGCCGCACTGAATACCACCATGTTGCCACGTGGATCTTCCTGCTTAGCCTTCAGCGCTACGCCACGGGCAGAAACCAGCATACCTTCCTCGCGCTTCGAGCCGCTGAAGCAGGCATCCAGGAACACCACAATCTCCTTTGCCTTGGTAGAACCCAACTCGGCATAGAGCTTGTTCAGAGAGTAGCAACCCTCTGTCTGGGTGCCGTCGGCATCGGTAGGAAGCAGGTAGGCATCCTTCGTAGATTCGTTAGGAATACCATGACCGGCATAGTAGAATACGATGTTGATGTCACCGTTGAATGCGCTGGCGATATTCTTGATATCGCGTATGGCGCGGAGCATCGTACCGTATGAGGCATCAGCATAGTAACGCACGTTTTCTGCCGGCATGCCCAGTGTCTTCTCGCAGTATTTGGAGAAGGCAAGACCATCGTTCAGAGCCAGTGGTACGCCTGCCACATTACTGTAGTTCTGGTTGGCGATGACCACGGCAAAGGTCTTGGTGTTGCTGGTTGGATTCTCTGGGATATTCTCATCCACATCCGATGTTCCCAGCTTCACGTTCTGCTGCTGTACCGTCTGCTTGTTTGCATTCTCGTTGGATGCCAGCATATTGGCGGTGATAGGGTCGAAGTGTACCTCTACGTTGGTGGCGGTATAGTTGAGCGCTGCTGCGTTGTCGTACTGATACTGCTTGCCCGAAGGGGTGATGATGGTAAGCTTGGCGAGTGCCAGGTGATCCTTGTCGATGAAGTACTGTGGATCCTTAAACTGCATACCGTTCCAGTTGGAAGCGAAGATGCGTGCCTCGTTGTTGGCTCTTGGCACCGGTACGATCATCTCGCCGAGATCAGGCGATGTTACCAGGAATACCTCGTGGTCGGCATCGTATGGCTTCAGTTCCAGATGACGCAGGTTTACTCTCGATTCGTACTTGCTGATGTATTCCTGCTGTGCAAGTCGCTGCATCTCGGCAATCTTGGCATCTCGGTTCTTCTCGGTCATACGGGCGCGATACTCAGCCAGTGTCTCGTAGCTGTCCTTCTTCTGCCATTTGTCGATGCGGTTTTCGATGAATGGAATGGCAAAGGCAGAGTAAGCTGGGATTCCCTTCTCCTCTGCAGCACTCTGGTCGGTGCTTAGTGTCTGTGTCTGAGGTGCAGCGGCAGCGATGGTTGGCTTTACCTCGCCATTGAACTCGATGAGCTGAGGAATCACGTTCGACTCGATTTTACCGCCTCCGAGCGAAGCCAGCTTGTTGTTGATGATATTGAAGTTCTCCTTATCACCTACACACTTGTATGCGATGGCGAGAGCCTGGGTGTATTTCAGCGAAAGTGGGTCGCTGATGATGATGTTCTTGATGTGACCGATAGAATAGGTGAAGTAATCCTTATATACGGTCTCCAGATCCTTGATGTGAGGATCGTTTTCCTTGAGCTCCAGCGCCTGGTTATAGTTTTGCACACCTATGTTATAGTTGTTGATAGCCAGGTGTTTCAATACATCAAGAGCCTTAGGATGAGCTACTTGCAGTTTCTTGTAGATATCGAGCGCCTGCTCGAAATGATGGCCTTCCTCATAGAGTTTACCCTGGATGTTGAGAAGGGTCTCATCGTCTGGGCGGAGGGCAAGACCCTTGCCTACGAACTTCTGGAGATTGGCATTATCCTTGTGGTCGATACACAGATTTACTGCCGACGAAATGATGTCATAGTCGGTAGGATAGTTATCAGATGCCTGTTCGAGAGTGATGACGGCAAGCTGATATTTATTGGATTGTGCGCAAGCCTTGATGAGGTTGACGAATACCGATTTACGGTACTTCTCTTCACCCGAACGGAGATAAGCTTGCAGGTATGGAATAGCTTCCTCATACTGGCGGCGGTTTACCAGATTGGCTGCCGCAAAGTAAGAGAGCTGTGAATAGGCATTTTGAGAGGTGTAACCACCATTGGCAAAGTCGGATAAGCCGACAACATCCACGTAGGCGCGTGCAAACTTGATGGCGTTTCCTATGCTCTGGTTGTTACTGTTATAGGCTGCGGCATTAGGCAGGAAAGCAATGATATTCTTCATATTGGCCATCGCCTGTGAATATTCGGCACTCGTCTTCTCTGAGTGGGTAATGATGGCGTAAGTTGCCGTATAGCAACGATATAGCGCATCGTACATCTGAGATTTGTCCTCGTCCTTGTTGGCGAGCTGAACAAACTCTCTGTACGCGTCGTTAGAGTCAGTTATCGTCTGGGCAGCCAGTTTGCTGCCCGACGATAAGAGTAAAATAGATATTGCAATAAATACTTTCTTCATTATAGAATCCATCAATATTAGAATACATCAATAAAGGTGAACTTCACGCCGATGCGGCGGTATTCTCCACCCTTGTTCTCAGATACTTCGATATAAGTATCATAAGAGGTCTTCATCTTCTGGAGTGCTGGGATATTCTTCTCGATATAATCCTTCACACCCATGGCACGCAGGTAAGCCAGCTGATCGTTCTCGCCGATACCGGTAGATTTGGTTACGGTGATATTGCTCAGTTCGCCGTTCTTGTGTACTGGTTCCTGCTCGAAGTCGCCATAGCTGCCATCGTATGCCACGGTGCGGCTGAATGGTAAGGCATCTGCCATACCGGTAATCTGAATCTTCACCTGCTTGCCCTCTGCGGTATATTTGGCGAAATCTTCCTCCAAAGCCTTCTTCACGATGGCGAGCATTGCCTGAGCGGCATTGGATTCTTCTACCTTGAAGCGACCTGGTGCAAAGTCATCCTTGGCCGAGTACTCCTCATCTACGGTATAAGATACATCTACATCATAGTTGAAGATGTTCTTACCTGATGCATCGGTGGCGTTGGCTACCTTGGTATGTACATCAATCTTGGTATGATCGGAGATGATGTTCTGTTCCTGGGCATTCTTCATGATCTTGTTCTTGATTTCCTCAAGCTTCAACTCTTCCATCTTGGCACCCTGAAGCTGCTCGAATGGTACGAAGTTGTCGTCTGACTCCAAGAATGCCAATGACTTACGCTCGGTGTTGTCGAACACGTATTTCTTGCCTGTCTTCTTGTTGATAACCTCGGTATATACAAGCTCGAATTCATCCTTGTCGTTCAATCCATACTGGGTATTGGTGAATTCCAGGCTTCCTGCATCCATGCCTTCTAACTCGCTAACAGGTACTGTCAGGTAGATGCTTGGCATGTTGTTGAATTCCAGGGTCAACATATTCATATCTGAGTTATAGTTACCGAGCTTTACGTCGGATGTGGTGAGGAGATTATCTGCCATATTGGTAGCAATCTGTGACTCGAAGAGGCGCATCTGCTTCAATCTTGATTCCTCGTTCACACGGGTATTGTAGTCGTCAAGGCTCTCGCCTTCCATACGCTTCATCCACTCATCCATGCGGCTGTTCAACTCATTCTTCAGCTTCTCCTGACGGTTAGGACTCAGGAATCCTACCGGGGTAAAGACGATTCCGCTGGTATAGTTGTGTACCAGGTAGATATCATTCTTCACGTTCTTGGAGAAGTTGATGTACTTGATTCCGCCTTCCTTGGCATCCACGTACTGGCGGTCGTCCTCATTGAGCAGGTTGATGAAAGCCACACGCTGGTCGCCTGTTACGATAGCCAGATACTTGTTTTCTGGGTGGAAGAAGCATCTTTCAGCGATACCCATGGCATCGAAGTGCTTGCTCACGGTGAAAGTCTTGGTATCATATACATCGCAGGTTCCGTTTGCTGTGAGAACTGCCATCTGCTTGCTGTTGCTAGAGAAGGCAACGTCCTTGAAATCTGCCTTGAGCGGAAGGGTAGTGCGCACGGTTTCATTCTCCAGGTTGATGACCTGAAGCTTATCCTGGGTGCTGGCGATGAGGAAGAATCCGTTTGGGCTTGCATCGAGGCGAGTAGCTGGTTCGTTGATGGCGAAACTCTTCACCTCGCGGGTCTTGCGGGTTTCAAAGATGTGGATTTTGGAATCCGATCCCATCACGTAGAGGAACTTGGCGTTTGGTGAATAGCAGATAGCCAGTGGCTTAAACTGTTTATTGGTGGTAATCTTGCCCAATTGCTGATCCTTGGTCATCAAACTAAATACATCTACGGTATTCTTGTCTTTCTTGCTGTCGATGAAGGCATACGAACTGCCGCTTGGGTTGATGGTAAGTGCATTGATGCGATTACCTGTGTACATCAGGTAGTTACGCATATTATAGATTTCCTTGCCATTGTAGTAGTAGTAGCCACTATAGTAGTTGGCAAGTCCATCTGGTACCTTATCGAATTTTACCTTGATTTCGTGCAGCTGCTTTTTCTCAGCCTCCTGTGCAGAGAGGCTGAGTGCAGTGCATCCTAACAGGCAAACAATTGCCAATGTAGTCTTTTTCATGTGACTTTGCAAATATTATTTTGTTCCCAATACGTTATCAAGTTTCTTGTGAAGCTCCGCACTCTCGTTTTCGAGGCTCTGGCGGATGGCATTCTTGGCTGCAGCCTTAGCCATTGCTCCGTTGTATGCGATGCGTACGAGTACTTCCTTGTTCTTGTTCTTCAAGGTACGGTAGCACTCCATGACTGTGATGGTTCTGCCGATGCTCTGTACGATGAGGCTCTTGCTGGCCATGATACTCTTGGTAACGGTAACTGCTTCTTCCATGGCAAGCTGCTGGGTAGCTACAGAGTTGTCGATAAGACCTGAAACTTCTGTCTGAATCTGAGCTGCAAGGTTCTGCTTGGCCAGTTCCATGGCTTGCATCTTGGCGCCGTCATAGTTCTCACCGATACTCATGGCTTCACCCATGATGTACATTGGGTACATAGATTCGTCATACTGATACTGCATAGCGTATGACTTATCCAACTGCTTTTCCAGTGGGAGTGCACCAGGAGCTGTCTGCCAGCCTTCTTTCTGAAGCTTCTTGGCTTCTTTCTTAGCAGCCTTTGATGCTTTCTCGTTGAGGTCAGACTTAGATGCCTTGAGCATCTCCAAGCGTTCTTTTCTTAAGTCCTTAGCATTCTGTGCCTGGGCAAATGAACTGATAGGTGCTGCCGTCAGGCAAAGCAAACCTACAAGAAAAAATAGATGTTTCATAAGCTTTGATTTTTTTATATTATAATTATTCTTTTTCTTTGCAACAATACTCTGTTAATTCTTATGTAATC
>NZ_QUCG01000058.1:0-21984 GCF_003473645.1 Prevotella sp. AM23-5
ATTGGATGATAGTTGCGGATTTTAGGTCATATACCTTTATCCTTTTCTTCTTTTATATATTTCTATTTGTAAATGATAGAAGATTATCCCTTCCCAAAGGGAGCTCCACATTCTAACCAAACCTTCCTTTCTCTGAAGGGAAGGATGTAGCTGGCTCTGCTATAGCGCCGCCAGGATTCTGAGCGGGTTTGCAGCCAGAATGCTTTTTCCGGCTGCAAAATTAATGGTTTTTATTGATAATAAAGAATATATCACTTTACAAAAGTGATTTTTAACAAAAAAAAACAGTTGATTTTAAAATAATTATTGAGGGGGAGAACAGGAGGGATTTGCGGAGGGAAAAAAGATGGGGAAAAGTTTGGGGAATTCAGTTTTTATTGCTAACTTTGCGGTCGAATTTACGAGGAATTTATATTCTAAGAAGAGAAATCGAAAAATTTAAATTACATATAATTTCTTATGGAAAAAAACATCTATAAAGGAAACATACTGATTAGAAGGTTGGTGGTCTTAGTTGACTTCATCATCCTCAACTGCTTACTATTGGGCTTTATCAACATCGAATTCATTCATGTTCCCGACTACCTAGATCTGAAAACAAAGATTACATTCTTTATAGCAAACGTTGCTCTCGCCATCGGCGAATACAACTACTGTACTATCATTCATGTAAGACGAATCGGTTTGCAGCAAGTACTCAAACGTACTTTCTTCCTGGCGCTTTGTGCTACCGTCTGTTTCATGGTCTTCCTGAAATTCTTCAGTCATGGTGGAGAAATATTTACGTTCGGATTCTACTTCGGCATCTCTTACTATCTTGCTCTGATCATCAGTCGATTCATCGAGCTCAAGGTTCTGAAATATCACCGTGCCAGAGGTAGAAACAGTCGTACCGTGATCTTCGTGGGTAGCGATCCTGCCGTAAGAGAAATGTACATTACCATGACAGAAGATCCTTCTGCGGGTTATATCGTAAAGGGTTATTATGCCGATGATGACATCGCCGGAGCGCCTCAGGAACTGAAAAAACTGGGTACCATGCAGGATCTTAACAAAATTTTAGAGTCCAAGCTGAACGATACCATCAACGGTTCATCTTATGGTCTGGATGAGATTTTCTGCAGCTTGTCGCATAAGGAATCTGACCAGATTGTGAAGATCATGCGTTTCTGTGACAAGAACGTGGTGCATTTCTATTATCTGCCTCGTTTGTTCGGCGAATATAAGTTGCATTTGGATTCCAAGAACTTTATGGGTAAGACGGTTTACACGAACCATCATGAGCCGCTGTCTTCTATCTCAAACCGTATTCTCAAGCGTGCTTTCGATATCGCCGTGAGTGGTGTAATCTGTCTCTGTTTCTTGCCTTTCATTCCAATCATTGCGCTGATTATCAAGATTCAGAGTCCGGGTCCTATCTTCTTCCGTCAGGCTAGAACGGGTCTGAATGGTGATACATTCATGTGTCTGAAGTTCCGTTCGATGCATGTGAACAAGGATTCTGACAAGGCTCAGGAGACGAAGAATGACCCAAGAAAGTTTGCGTTCGGCAACTTCATGAGAAAGACGAATATTGATGAGTTCCCTCAATTTATTAATGTATTGAAGGGCGACATGAGTATCGTGGGTCCTAGACCTCACATGTTGTATCACACTGAGGTTTATGGCAGTTTGATTGATAAGTATATGGTTCGCCACTTCTCGAAGCCAGGCATTACCGGTTGGGCTCAGGTAACGGGTTTCCGTGGTGAGACGAAGGAGCTCTGGCAGATGGAGGAGCGCATCAAGCGAGATATCTGGTATATCGAGAACTGGTCGTTCTGGCTTGACATCCGTATTATCCTCCTGACAGCCAAGAGTATTATCTGCCCGGATAAAAACGCTTATTAAAATTACTCCTCTAATGCCTTGATCTGCTTTTTGGGAGTTACACCCAGATTCTTCAGGCTCTCTACCCTTCTCATTACATTGCCGGTACCATCATAAAGCTGCTTTTTCGCTTTATCATAGGTACCGGAGAGGCGGGTGAGGAGATCACCTATGCTCGTGAAGGTATCCTCAAAACCTACGACCTTGTCGTAAAGATCGGCAGCCGTCTTCACAATTTTCTCTACATTCTTGTTCTGACGGTCATACTGCCAGAGATTATACGCCAGCTGCAACGCCATCAGGAGATTGCTCGGAGATATGATGATGATCTTCTTCTGATAGGCATAACGACTCAAATCCGGCTGCTGCTTCATCGCTGCAATATAACTGGTCTCGTTCGGTATGAACATCAAGACAAAACCGATGGCATCTTCTACCAACTTCGAATAATCCTTCTCCGCTAACTCATCGATGTGCTTGCGCACACTCAGGGCGTGCGACTTCATCAACCGCTCTCGCTCCTCATCGGTCTCTGCCGCCAAGGCATCGGTATAGGCGGTGAGAGATACCTTGCTATCTATCACCACGCTCCTGCCTTCCGGGAATCGCACGATGACATCGGGACGGAAGTTCTTGCCGTTCTCATCCTTGGTATTCTCCTGGATAAAGAACTCCTCGTCCTTGCGCAAACCGCTGTTTTCCAGGATAGTTTCCAATACCATCTCACCCCAGTCGCCCTGCATCTTGCTATCGCCCTTCAATGCCTTGGTAAGGTTGGCGGCATCGGAGCCGATCTTCGAAGTCTGCTCCTTCAGACTTGTTACAGCCTGCTGCTGTTCCTGCTGGAAGAGTTTCATCGTAGCCTCGAAGGTACTCTGCAGTTCCTTCTTATTCACCTCGTTCTGGGTCTTGCTCTCTTCTACCGATTTCTTGAAATCGGCAAACTGCTCCTTGATAGGTTTCAGGAGTTCATCCATCTGGAGTCGGTTGTTTTCCTGGAGGGCAGACTGCTTGGCAGCGAGCTGTTCGGCAGCAGCCTTCTGCTGTTCGATGGTCATGCGATGCATCTCCTGCTTCAGGCTTTCGAGTTTCTGCGCCCACTGCTGGTCGCTTTCAGCACGGAGCTTTTCGGCAAACAGCCGTTCGTTCTCCATCTGGGCTTTTAAGGATTGAACCTCAGCAGCATGAGATTGTTTCAAGGATTGCACCTCAGAAGCATGATGCAGATTACTCTGTTCGATATTAGCCTGCAGCACCTGAGCCTTCGCTATAAGCTGCATTTTCTCCTCTCCCGCCTTTTTTCCTTCCATCAGCTTGCCCACGAAGAATCCGATGGCAAGACCTATAACGATTCCTATTACTATTTCCATTTATCTTTGTTTTAAATGATTCTGTATATCTACCAAAATTATGATGTGCAAAATTAATGCTTTCAAAACATAACACCAAACATCATGGGGGATTCTTGTAGATATTTAACTATTATGGAAAAAACAAGTAGAAATATGAGATTAAATGAAAATTTTGCATTATCTTTGCAGCATAATTAATATATAAGATATAGACTATGATCAAAAGATTATTATCCTTTTTAGACGCTTCGCCAGTGAACTTCCTGGCTGTGAAGAATATCTCTGAGGAATTGGAGAAAAATGGGTTCAGACGATTGAACCCTCAGGAGCCGCTGGGCAAGGTTGTGGCTGGTGACAAGTTCTTCGTTACCAAGAACGACTCTTCTATCTATGCTTTCCAAATCGGAAAGAAGACACTGGCTGATGCCGGCTTCCACATGATCTGCGCTCACTGCGACTCCCCTACCTTCCGCATCAAGCCTAACGCTGAGATGACTTGCGAGGGCAGCATCGTGAAACTGAATACCGAGGTTTATGGCGGTCCGATTATGTCAACCTGGTTCGACCGTCCACTCACTCTGGCGGGTAGAGTGATCGTAAAGGGCGAGGATGCGATGCATCCGAAGACGCTCCTGCTCCATATCCAGCGACCTCTGCTGCAGATCAGTAATCTCGCCATCCACTTCAACCGTCAGGTGAACGATGGCGTGAAGTTGAGCAAGCAGAAGGATGTGCTCCCTATCCTCGGCATCATCAACGATGAACTGGAAAAGGGTAATCTGCTGATGAACGTGATTACCGGCGAACTGAATATCCAGAAGGAGGATATCCTCGACTTCGATCTCTATCTGGCGGATGCCACTCCTGCCTGCACCTTCGGTGTGCACGATGAGTTTATCTCTTCGGGACGACTCGATGATTTATCGATGTGCTGGGCTGGCGTAGAGGCTCTGACGGCGGCTGATGCCCAGGATACGACCCAGGTGCTGGCGATTTTCGACAATGAGGAGACGGGGTCGCAGACTAAGCAGGGTGCGGGAAGTCCTTTCCTCTCTTATATGCTGCAGCGCATCGCTCTTGCACAGAGCGGAACGGAGGAGGCGTATTATCAGGCTGTGGAGCGTGCCTTCATGATTTCTGCCGACAATGCGCATGCCTGGCATCCTAACTACAGCGAGAAGTTTGACCCAACGAATCATCCGATGCTGGGGGGCGGTCCGGTCATCAAGTTCAATGCGGCACAGAAGTATGCGAGTGATGCGGTATCTGCTGCCATCTTCACGAATATCTGTGAGGCAGCCGGTGTGCCATGTCAGCGCTTCGTGAACCACAGTGATGTGGCTGGCGGAAGCACTTTGGGCAATATCCTCGCCTCTTCCATTCCATTGAAGGGCGTGGACATGGGTAATGCCATTCTCGCCATGCACAGTTGCCGTGAAACCGGCAGCGTGATGGATCACGAATACTGCGTGAAGGCTTTCACCAAGTTCTATCAGCTGTAATTTGAAAGCTTTTGCCCTTACAGGGCGGCAGGCTTGCATCCATAATTACCCAGGGCGGATGCCCTGGGCTAGGAGCTTCTGCCCTTTCAGGGCGTATGGAGACAAGAAACTTGGATCGGAAAGGGCGTATGGAGACAAGAAACTAGGATCGGAAAGGGTGTATGGAGTTTACTTATGCTCTTTATGATTTCTTCTCATACCCCTTATTCTGCTCCAGTTTCTTATTCAAATCAATGCATTTCTGCGGTATCGGGAAGACGGTGGTATAGCCAGATTCCTCGCCCTGAAGTGGGGTGCGGAGATCATAAGCTGCGGTAAACTTGCCGAAACGGATGAGGTCCTGGCGGCGCCAACCTTCCCATACCAGTTCCAGCAATCGCTCTTCCAGGATGTTGGCAAGCGTTGCCTTGCGATTCGGCATGCCTACACGAGCACGGATCCTGTTCAGTTCCACATCACCATTCTCTCCCAGGCGAACCTTGGCTTCCGCCTTCATCAGCAGTACATCGGCATAACGGAAAAGAACTATATCGTTGCTCTGCAACTTGCCATCCATATACGAAGTTCTATCTACCTCGTATTTCGCCATTCTCGCTCCAGCCGTCTTGATATACTTGCTGCCAGTCAGGTTCTGAGCCACCTCAAAAGGCTGATACTCCAGAGGCTTGCCATTATCCATCAGCAGTTCCTTGCCATCCACCTTCACTACACCTGCCACAAAGTTCATCCTGCAACGGGTGTCCTCGTCTGCTTCGCCATAACGGTTGGCCTTCATCGTAGCAATCGTAGCACAGGTACCATTCTCACTACCCCATCCCAAGGCACCACCATGCGTATAATGGTAAGAGCGGAAAAGATAATGAAACTGATTGGTATAGATGTTCTTATCCATTGGAATGGTAAAGATGTTCTCCTTCGATGTCTCATTGTGCGTAGAGAAATTGAAGGCATCATCTGCCTCCAGGTCATACCCCTCCCCGGCAAGTTTATCGCAATAGTAAATGCAGGTTTCCCAGGCATTCAACTTCTTGCTGCGGTTCGCACTCGCCTTGCCGCCATTGAGCAGAGAGGCTCCATCGGCAGTCTGCACCATGAAATAGATATCCTTGCCCTTAGGTCGCTTCGCATACCCCTTGGTCCAATCATCAAACATGTAAATCTCGGCATTCAGCGCCAATTTTGCCAGCAGGAAGTTAACCACAGGCTGCGTGATGCGGCCATAGTAATTGCCCTCCTTGTTGCTATGCTCATCGGGAAGATAAGGCAGCACCTGCTGCAACTCGCTGAAAACGAAGTGGAACACCTCGCTCCGCTCGCTTTGAGAAGGAAGAGCAGCACCTGTGACAGAAGGAAGAGTGGCATCAGCTCCCCCAGCATTCGCATAAAGGGCAGCTTCTCCCGAAGACAGAATAACCGGAATCCTGCCAAACATATCCATCGCCTCATAATACATCAATGCCCTTAAGGCACGTACCTCTGCCTGGAACTGGTCTTTCTGGTTTGCTGTGAGCAGAGACGACTTGGCTTCAATGATGTCGAGCGACTTGTTTGCCAGAACTATCACCTTATAGAGATACTTCCAGGTATCATAAAGCGGCTCATCATCAGCCGTCCAGTCATGCCGGTACATGGCATTCCACAACCCACCGTCATACCAGTCGCCTCCACGAATCGGAATCATCGCCTCGTCGGTAGTCAGCGTGTTGTAGTCGTAGATGCCACGGCAGGTGCCCTGAAGCCCCTCACTCTCGTTGGTGCCGCCGATATAATTATAGAGTGAAGCCACGGCGTTGGTATAAATATCTAAGGCAGAGCCATAAATGGCTTCCTCCTCGAGCTGGTCCTTCGGATGCTCATCCAGACAGGATGTCATCGTCAGCGATGTCATTGTCAAGGCTGCTATCAGGAAAAAGTATAGTCTATATCGTTTCATATATTTCTGCATTTAAAGTTCAGCATTTAGAATTCTGCATTTAAAGTCCTGCATTTAGAATTGAACACTCAAACCCAGCGAGAAGGTGCGGTAAAGCGGATAGGTCCGCTTGTCGTCGATACCCATCGTACTGTTCACCACATAACTGTTGATCATCGGCGTCAGTCCGCTATAACTGCTGATAGTGACAAGATTGTTCACACTTGCCGACACCCTGAGCGACTGCACCACCCCCTTGCGGATTGGAATATCATAACCCAGGGTGAGATACTCGAAGTTAAGATAATCACCTTTCTCCAGCCAATAATCGGATACATTCTGGTCAACGATGTTCTTCTCCGGGGCACCCTTCAGCACGTTGTAATCCGGGAAACTCGACATATTGGTATATGCCAGCCCCGTTCCGTTGAAAATCTTATGTCCAAAAGCACCATTCATCTGCAAGGAAAGATACCAGTCGCGATAACGGAAACTGATGTTTGAGCCAAGCGTCACCTTTGGCGTTGCCTGTCCGGCGATATATCTGTCACCGCCATCACTCAAATCCACGGTTCCGTTCTTATCTAAATCTTCTATATCGTAGCGATAATGCCCGTTGCCATCTTCTACAAGTCCCTTGCAATGAGGTAGATAGAAGACACCCAGCGGCTGTCCCACTATCTGATAGACCACATTGTTATAGCCGCCATGCTGACCGGCACCCGATAAGGCACCCATCGCCGTGATATCCGCCGCCGACATCTGCATGCCATCATATTCGCCACTGAGCGAGAGGAGTTTGTTCTTCTGCCAAGCCAGATTCATGTTGATGTTCAACTCCATATCCTTCTTCTGTATAGGCGTGATGGAGAAGCCCACCTCCAATCCCTGATTGCTCATCGAACCGATGTTTGCCAAGAGCTTATCGTAGGCGAAAGGTGGCACCGGCACATCGTAGGCATAGAGCATATCGGTGGTCTTGGAATAGTAATACTCCGCCGTCAGCACGAGACGGTTGTTCCACAACCCCAGGTCGGCACCCAAGTTCCAGGTGGCACGCGTCTCCCACTTCAGGTCGGGATTGTTGTTGCGGATCATGCCCATCGTTACCACAGGCGAACTGTTCACCGAAACGATGCCGTTCTGTCTCACTGTGTTCATGGTGGTATAGGCAGAGATGCCGCCCAGATTACCCGAACGTCCATAACCCGTACGCAACTTGAGCATCGTAATCGCCTTGAGCTGGCGAAGCCATTCTTCCTGCTTCATATCCCAGGATAAGGAAACGGATGGGAAGAAACCCCAGGTATGGTCATCGCCCACCAAAGAAGAACCGTCGCCACGCATAGAAACCGAAAGACTGTACTTATTATATAAGGTATAGTCGATGTTGCCCATCACGGAAGCCAGCGCCTGATCTTCATAGTTGCTGTCTGTACCGCCGAAAGGTCGGGAAGCGGCAGCACCGATATTGTGGTAATACATACTATTGTTTGAGAATCCCTTGGCAGAAGTCCAGAATCCCGTACGGATATCCTTCTGATACTCAGCACCTGCCATCGCCTTAAGGCTGTGAATGCCCCACACCCGCTGATAGTTCAAGGAAACATTGGCAAGCCATTCCTCGCTCTTGAACTCCCCACGATAGAGATTGCCCTGCGCCCACACCCAGGTAGGACAGAACTGGTTATTCTCGTTGGAAGTATAACTGTATGCCCCAAAGGCAGAAATGCTCAGGTTGCTCCAAATATCATAGTTCAGTTTCAGATGGGCATTGAAGTTCATGTTCTTCGTATCCCTGCGCTCTTCGAGCAGGGCACCGGGAGGATTCACCTGCGAAGCAGCCCCATTCTTCACCCAACTGCCATTCAGCCTATCAAAAGGATAGGTAGGATTCATGGCATCGGCAGAATAGAAAAGCATCTGACTGTCGAAGATATCATTGTTTTTATAGGATGAACCAAATACGCCGAAATCACCCGTCAGTCTATCACCAAACGCCTTCTGGGTAACATCAATCTTAGCCACCAGGTTGCGATAGCCCTTGCTCCGGATGATGGTGTTATGGTCGATATAGCCGAAGGAAGCCCGATAGTTGCTCTGCGGAGTACCACCGCTGAAGGCGAGATAATGGTTCTGCACATTTCCGGTTCGGGTGATTGCCTTGGAGAAATTGGTATCAAATCCCTTATTGTTATATTCCAGCCCAAACTTCTGTGCAGCAGCTATGTATTCAGCGGCATTCAGCATCTCCATACTCTTGAACATCGCCTCGATGCCATAGTTGCCCTCGTAAGAAATCTGGAATCCCTTACCCGTTCCCTTCTTGGTCTTCACCTGGATAACGCCCGAAGCACCACGAGAACCATAAAGAGCGGTTTCACTGGCATTCTTCAACACGGTAAAGCTTTCGATATCAGCAGGATAGATCGTAGCAAGCGTTGCTACATCCGAGGTTACACCATCGATGATGACCAATGGGTCGTTGCCGCCCATGATAGAAGTGGTACCACGAACCCGCACAGAGTTGAGCATGGCAATACGGTCGAGACCATTGGTAGTAACGTTTACACCAGCCGTCTGTCCATTCAAGGCATCAAGGGCATTATTGAGTACGCCCTTCTTCAGCAGTTCAGGCTCCACCACGCTCACCGAACCGTATAAGCGCAATGAATCCAGACCTTTGATATTTTCTGACTGGGCATAGAGGGTATGAGGTGCAAGAATCATCGCACCCACGGCATATAATATAACTTTTAAGTTCTGTTCCATAACTATATCTGAGTTTAGTTTAGGCTCAAATCTATTTCGACTGCAAATATAATAAAAAAGAATGATACAAAATCGCTTTTTCCCAAAAATCTTTCGAAAAAAGGCTCAAAATACTTTATGTACAAGGTAATCATAAAGTTCGAAGGAAAGAAAAACGGAAAAAGGAAGCCAAGACAAATACAAACTTATCCGACTTCCTTTTGTTTCATTTATATAAACGAGAACCACTATACCAAGGTTCCGTGCTTATCTATGATAATTATCTCTTCTATGTTAATTATCTCTTCACTCTCAATCCATTCTCGATGCTAGAGAGTTCATCGAAGAACTCGGCATCAATCTTCAGTCGCTCCTCTACCTTGGCGCAACTGTGGATAACCGTGCTATGATCGCGATTACCAATGAGTTTACCCACTCTGGAAGCAGGCATTTTGATGAGTTTCTGAGCCATGAACATCGCCACCTGACGCGCCTCCACGTACTCACGCTTGCGGCTCTTGCTGTTGACTGCAGCCACCGTTACCTTGTAATGATTGCAGACCGCCTCCACGATTTCATCAAGGGTGAGCACCTTGTTGCTCTCCTCAACCTTGACGGCACGCTTGATGACACGCTCAGCCAGTCGGATATCGATGCTGCTGTTATATACAATACTGTAAGCCAGCAAACCATTGATGGCACCCTGGAGATCACGCACACTGCCGTTGCAGGTCTGTGCGATGAAGGAAACCACATCCTTCGGAATCTTCAGTCCATCCTTGCGCACCTTGTTGCTCACGATATCCACGCAGAGTTCCACATTCGGCTTCTCCAACTCCGCCACCAGTCCACACGAGAAACGGGTGATGAGTCGGTCTGGCATATCCTTGAGTTCTACCGGAGGGCGATCGCTCGCCAGAATAATACGCTTTCCATTACGGAAGAGGTGATTGAAGATGTGGAAGAAGGTATTCAAGGTCTTCGCCTTGCCTGCCCAATCCTGCACATCATCCACGATGAGCACATCGATAGACTGGTAGAAATTGATGAAATCATTGCTCGCATTATGCAGCACCGCATCGGTATATTGTGTCTGGAAGAGGCGGGCACTGACATAGAGCACACGCTTCTGCGGATACATCTGCTTGGTTTTCAGACCGATGGCATTCACCAGGTGAGTCTTTCCGCTACCAGAAGGACCATAGATGAACATCGGGTTGAACTGCGTGGTATTCGGATGCTCAGCAATAGACAATCCCACCGAACGTGGCAGCTTGTTGCTGTCACCCTCCATATAATTATTGAAGGTGAGTTTCGGATCAAGTTGGGTGTCAATGTCTTCAGGCTGCTGTGGTTCTGCCGGGCTAGCCTGTGTCTGTGGCTGCTGTGCCAATCTCTTGCGCTCAGCCTCATCAATATCAGCCGGATCAGCTTCCACATCCTGGGTCAACCTGTGTTCCTTATCCGTTACCACACGATAAGTGAGACGGATGCCATCGCCGAAATTGCGATGAAGGACCTTGCTCAACAAGCCAACATAATTCTGTTCCAAGTACTCATATACGAATGGACTTGGAACTTGAACCAACAGAGTCTTGGTCGAAGGCTTGTACGACTCAAAGACTATTGGTCGAAACCATGTATTATATTGCTGCTCTGACACATTATCTTTTATAAGCAAAAGACTATTGTCCCAAAGCGCTTTTGGACTTGCTAACATTGACACTATTTACTACTTATTTTAATTGATTTTTTACCTTAACACTACATCAGATTGCACCATCTGATGCAAATCGACTGCAAAATTACAAAAAAAAGCCCAAAGTAGCAAATCGGGCTATTTATAATATTTTAAGACTACCATGATAACTATCTCATAATCAAGCAACTAAGAAAGTTATCCACAATTGCGTTTTAGGGGCAGTGAAACAATTTTGAAACACCCCGAAATAGCTAAAAAACAACAAGTTCTGTAGCTATTCCGGGGCGTGAAACATTGCCTTTGTTATTTAGACAAAATTTATTTTGGCATTTTCCTCAAAGAAGCCTTTAAAACGGCATATCCGAGTCTCTATTTGTCTTTCTTGCCAAAAATTGAGAAGTGAACATAGCGCTTTGGATGCGCCTTGAGATCGATGACCAGAGAGTCGGCATGCGACATCGTTGAGTTCAGATTCTCATAGAGACGGGTATCGTTCATGAGGAGACCGAGGCTACCCTTTCCGCTGTTCAACTGCTCGGTGAACTTCTGTGCACCATCGAGGGTGGCATTCACACGGTCGAGTGTGCCCTGCACATCAAGGCTCGCCAGATTAGAGGTGAGTCGGTTGGTATTGTCAAGAACGCCATTCGCCTTCTTCATCATACCCGGAACCTGCTTGTTCAATCCAGCCATCAGGGTATTCAGCTCACGGGTGGAAACGGTGAGGTTGCTGGTGATGGTCTCCACATTGTGGAGGGAAGCAGCCAGGGCAGGATCAGCCAGGAGTGCATTCACACTGGTGAGGATGGAATCCAGCTTAGGCAGCATCTTCTCAACAACCTGAATCATTTCGGCAGCCTTGCCCATCATACCGGAATTCACCGTACCAGGAATGATGCCGCCCGGTTCGATACGCTCACGAGGATTGTTGGCAAGCAGGAGACTCACCTGGAGATTGCCCATGATATCCTTAGAAATCTCTGCGGTACTACCCGCAGGGATTCTCAGATCCTTATTGATATCCACCTTGACCTTGATGGGACCCTTTCCAGAATAGTCGAAATCCAGCTGATCCACGGTACCCACCTTGTAGCCATCGGCATAGATAGGGGTAGAAGCACCCATCCCCTGGATGTCATCAAACGTCATATAGTAGGTGTTATTGGTAGAGAACAAGTTGATGCCTTTCAGAAAGTTGATTCCGAAATACATCACCAAGATACCTACAATAGCGACCAACGCTATCCTAATTTCCTTTGTCAGTTTCATATTTATCTATTTTTGTTCTTTTTATTATACCTAATTTATATAGAGCGAATCACAGGCTGCGGAGCTACCGGCTACCCGAGAAGGAAGCTACAGGCTGCCCGAGAAGTGGAGGAACTACCGGTTGCGGTTCTGCTTGAACTCCCGGATAGCCTGGTTCACGTCATATTTCTGTCCGTTCTTGAAGGCGATGATGAAAGCCTCCGGGAACTTCTCCAGCTTTTCCTTGCGCAAGCGATAGATTTCGTTGTAATTGGTGGATGCACCCAGGGTGTATTTCACCAGATTGCCTTCCTGGAAACTATCGTAATCGGTTTCGCCCTTGAAATGAGCATCACCCTTGCGAAGGTTTCTACTACCTACGAAAATCTGAAGCTTGAAGACCGGCGCATCGGCTACCTCAGCCTTCTTCACATCCTTCTTCGTTTCCTGCTTCTTCACATCCTTCTTCGGCTCCTGCTTCTTCACCTCCCGCTTTGGCTGTTCAGGCGTTGCCTCTTCACGCTTCGGCTGCTTTCCCCTCGTTACGACACGAGTCTTAGGCGCAGGTTCCTGATCCGGAACAATCTTCGGGATATTCACATCCTCGGAATCCGAGGCACGATAAGGAACGGAAACCGATTTATCGTACTTATTCTTGTATTTTGCGAAAGCCTCGTAGATGCCACGGGCGATATCATCCACTCTGCTGTCATTGTTGAGCAGGCGCTCTTCATCAGGAGTGGTGATGAAACCCAACTCAATGAGGCAGCCCGGCATAGAAGTCTCTCTCAAGACCAGGAATCCCGCCTGATGCACGCCCTTGTCGGGACGGTTGGCACCATCGCAGACACCTCGCTGGATCATTCGAGCCAGTTCTACGCTGCGCTCCATATTCTTGCCCTGGATGAACTCGAAGATGATATAGCTCTCAGAAGAGCGGGGATCGAAGCCCTGATATCTCTGCTGATAGTCCTTCTCCATCGAGATGACGGAGTTTTCCCGCATCGCCACATCGAGATTATCCTTGGCACGGTGCATACCGAGGGTATAGGTCTCGAAGCCACGAGCCACCTTTCCTGCCGGCAAGGCATTGGTATGCACGGAGATAAAGAGATCGGCATTGGCACGGTTGGCGATATTCGCACGCTCATTGAGCGGGATGAAGACATCCTTCGTGCGGGTATAGATGACTCTTACCTCCGGGAGATTCTGCTCCACATACTTACCGAAGCGCAAGGCAACGGCAAGATTGATATTCTTTTCCTTGGATATGGCTCCGAGTGCTCCGGCATCATGACCACCATGACCAGGGTCGATGACCAGCGTGAACCGCTTATTGGCAGCGAATGCAGTCATTACCAACACACACAAGAAGATCCATATCAGTGTTACTTTCTTACACATACTTTCTGATGATTTTGCAAAATTACTACTTTATTATCAGAAAACCTAATTCTAACTATAAGTTTTATCATTTGTTAATACAACCTCTACCCCAGCGCCGTCGCTATCGGCACCCATCGGAGGATTTACCTTGGTGATAGAGAGTTGGAGTTTCTGGATTTCCGGGAAATCGGAAAAGAGTCTATGGGCGATTCTGCCTGCCACATGCTCCAGGAGCTTGCTGGGCACCGCCATTTCTTCTCTTACCTTCTGATAGACCTCGGCATAATTGAGGGTTCCCTGAAGATCATCGGTTTTCATGACAGAAGAGAAGTCATAATCCAGCACCAGGTTGACGAGGTAATCGTTGCCTACGATTCCCTCCTGCGGCAATACGCCATGGAAAGCGTGGAAACGCACATTCCTGAGGTATATCTTACTGCTCATCAATTTCATCTTCAGTCTCCTTATAATCTATTCCGTTTTCCAAGTTATCTATTCCATTTTCTTCATAGAGGTACTTCTTCAAGGCTCTTTCCACGCCCACCCGCCAGGTGTTGAGGGTTTCGGAGGTGAGCTGCAGCTGATTGACCAGCTTGATGACGTGGGCAATCGGCATACGATAGCGCAGAACACCGGAGATGAGCTTGGCATAGTTCCAATACTCGGGATTGAACTTCTCGCTCAATCCTTCGACGGTAATCTTGTAGCCACGCTTGTTGACAAACTGGAAATCATATCGCTTCTGTCCTTCCGGGAGCACCGTCTTGATGATCTTGCCCTTGGTGACAGACTTGGGGAGCATGATGCCTTCATCCTCATCCTGTAAACCGGTGAATATCTCGTAGGGATGACCATTGAGCAATCCGACCAAAGCCACCCATTTCTCCTTATTGTTCTGGTATCTTACCACATCGCACTCCAATTCCTTAGGTCGAACCTCAACCACTTCCGGGCTGCCGATTGATTTCTGTGTTTCTTCGGAAACAAGTTTCGCCAATGGCTGATGGAGCTTATGCCAATCGACATTCTGAGCATCGAAATGCCCGTGCAGCTCAGCCAATCGGGTCTTCAAATCTTTCATCAAGGCGTGGCTCGCCTCTTCGAAAGTCATATTTTCAGTATATTCCATATTAAACGTTTAATAATTAGCTGCAAAATTAAAACAATATTTCTAAAATATGAAACGTTTGAGCAGATATTTCATCAAAAAACGCACGAAAAGCTCATTATGAAGCAAAAAATGTAAAAGAACCGTGTTCTTTTTAGGAAACTTTCATTATCTTTGCAGAAAATAAGAATATGATAGAGAAATATAAAAAAGAAACAAGATATGGAATCAATCAAGAAAAGAACCTCGATTCGCAAATATGCAGACAGAGAGGTAACAGATGAACTTTTGAACCAGTTGCTGGAAGAGGCGATGCGCACTCCTACTATGGGAAACTTGCAGCTCTACAGCGTAGTGGTAACCCGCAGTGAAGAGGGAAAGAAGGCTTTGGCACCTGCCCACTTCAACCAGCCGATGGTGACAGGCGCTCCCGTGGTACTCACCATCTGTGCCGACTACCGCCGTACCACCCTCTGGGCAGAAAACCGCAAGGGAACCCCGGGATACGACAACATCCTCTCGTTCATAAATGCGGCTACCGATGCCCTGCTCTTCACGCAGACTTTTACCAATCTGGCAGAAGAGGCGGGTCTGGGAACCTGCTTTCTGGGCACCACGGTGTATATGCCGAAAATGATCATCGACACCCTGAAGTTGCCGAAGCTGGTAATGCCAGTGGCTACCCTTACCATCGGATGGCCGGATGAGCAGCCTGCCCTGAGCGACCGTCTGCCATTGCGCAGCATCATCCACAACGAGCATTTCGAGGATTATACCCCAGAAAAGATTGATGACTTCTATGCCGAGAAGGAAGCACTGGAAGAGAACCAGGAGTTTGTACGCATCAACAACGTAGCAACCTTAGCCCAGGTTTTCACCGATATCCGATATACCAAGAAGGATTGCGAAGCCATGAGCATCGGATTCCTCGATGCCCTCAAGCAGCAGGGATTCCTCAAATAAATAAAAAAGCGCATCAGCAAATTAATCTCGCCGATGCGCTTTTTTATTTTACTTTTAGTTTTACTTATTGAAACCTGTAATCTCTACGTATGGAGCCTGACCTCTGCCATCCTCATCACGATAAGATACCTTGATCGTCTTGCACTCATTCGGCATCAGAGAGAAGTAGTTATCGCTGTAGATAACAGGGAGGATCTGCTCACCATCACCACCCTTCAGGTTCAGGCGAACCAAGAGAGCAGGTACATTGCCGGTATTGCGGATCTCTACCTCGCCAACCCACTCTTCGCCCTGCTGAACGAAACGCTTGCCGCTGACAGCAACCTCTGCCTTTGGCAATTTAGAGAGAGCCTGGAGATTATCCTCTTCCTTACCCATCACATAGAAGTTGTCAGAAACCACCTGGTTGTTCTGCTCCAGAGTCAACTTGATGTAGTAAACCTCCTCATCCGGTTCACTTACGCTAACGGCATCGAGAGTCTGGTCTTCCGCCACATTCACTTCCTTACTCTCCTCCTTGATCATCTTTCCGTACATATCAAAGATCTGAGCCTTGGCAACCAAGCCATTCTTGGCACCACCAGCAAAGTTGACCACCTCGGCAACCTTCTTCACCGGGTTGTACTGGATATGCAATGGTTCGCAAGCCTTCTTCACACCAAAGTAAGCGGCGGTTGGCTCAAAGTAATAATCGTAGGTACACCAAACCATGCTTGGCCAGCAGGCATGACTCATCCAGATGAGCAAACCAAGACGGTCCTGCAGAGAAGACTCGTACATCGCACGGTAGCCATCATAGTTAAGCCACTGTGCCCACTTGGTAAACTGCTCAGCACTCTGAGGCTTGCCATATCGCTTCTCCATGATGTTGTTGAAAGATTCACCACCCTGGGCGCCCTTCAATGTATAATCATGCTGTCCCCAAGCATCGCTCTGAGGCCACAGATGCTCCGGTTCCATCATTCGGCTCAGAGACTCGAAGGTAGGCACATTCGGCATACCACGCTCAGAATGCAGCTTATGGCTCTGGTTAGCGAAGTAGAAAGATGGGGACTTCATCTGGTAAGGACCATGACCGCTCACACCCAGGTCGGCAGAGCTAGGAATATAACCCAACTGTGGATGAATCGCCTTCACCTGCTCTCTCAGCACCTTGTCGATGGATGCAGGAGGGAAGCCCTCGTTTCTACCGCAATAGATACCGATACAAGCATGGCTGCGGATGCGGGAGATGTAATCGGCAGAGTTCTCGAGGAACATCTTGTCGTCATCAGGATCCGGTCCGTCCCATGGGTTAGCCAACCAGAAGTCCTGCCAGATCATGATACCATACTTATCGCATGCCTCATACAGTTCCTCATCACCAATCTGACCTACCCAGTCGCGAATCATATTGTAGTTCATCTCCTTATGGTAACGAACGGCAGCATCGTATTCACGTCCACGATAGTTGAGGTTGGTCTCAGAGAATCCCCAGTTACCTCCCAATGGATTCAATCTCTTGCCATTGATATAGATCTTGGTCTGGGTATCCAGGTCGACATAGCTCATCTGGCGGATACCCGCCTTATAGTTGACCTCAGAGATTACCTCGCCTGAAGCCTTGTCAGAAACCTTGAAACCGGCATCATATAAATAAGGTGAACCATAGCCGTTAGGCCACCAGAGATTCATGCGCTGGTTCTTGAGCTGAGGATAATCAGCTGGAGCGAAAGCCACCTCACGCTTCTCGTTTGGCTGCAGGCTAACTTCCTGCTCAAACTGGATCTTACCGATAAAACCGGAAAGCTTCACGGTCTTAGCCACGGCATCTGCATTCTTCAGGAAGACAGATGGAGTCATGGTTGCCAAAGTATCCGGCAGATTCAAAGTAGATGTTACCAACGGATCGGAAACGCTCACACCGTTATCGTGGGTGAGATAGACATCATTCCAAATACCGATTTCACGACCAGGGGTATTGGTAATCCAGTCCCAGCCGATAGATGCGTGGAAGGTTGGGTTATCAGCACCCAACTCACCACCGTTGAGGTCAGTATTCTGGAGATTCTTCTGCTTCACTACGCCGAAGTGGGCATTCTTGATGACATGCACCTCGAGCTTGTTGGCACCCGTCTTCAACTTCTTGGTCACGTCGATGCGAGAGCGGATAAAGGCACCGTCGATTCTGCCAATCTTCTCACCATTCAGGAGGATATCCGCCTTCCAATTGATACCATCGAAGTTGAGATAGGTATGCTGGTTCCTGTTGGCAGATGGCTGATGGTTGATGGTAGTACGATACCAGAAATCAGAATTGAAGAACGACTCGGAAATCTGTCGCATATTATCATCGTAGCGGTTATCAGGCACCGCACCGATATTCATATAGCTGGTGAGCACGGTACCAGGAACGGTAGCCTGAATCCAGGCATCACTTCCCTCACGGCGCAGCTGCCACTGGTTGAGCATCTGCTTGCCATTCTTAGAAGCCAAAGTGTTGGCTGCCTCGGCACGCAAGCCGCCCTTACCCATCACCTGCATCTCTGACAAGGCATAACGACCGGAAGCATCCGGCTGGGTAAGCAGCAATCTCACATATCTGCCATGCCCCTTGCAAGCCACCTTCTCGGTCAAGCCCTTCTGCTTCTGCTGACCCAGGGTAGCAATATCACTCCAGTTTCTGGCATCACAGGAAACCTGAATCTTGCCCTGGCGAGCCTTGTTGACCCAGAAGAGATTCACCTGATCGAAATCAGCCACAGTACCCAGATCTACATAGAGCCACTGGGCATTCTTTGCCAATTCTGACTTCCATACACTGGAGAAGTGCATGGATGGACGCCATGAAGTAGTATTATCAATGAGTTTGACGCGCCACCACGCAGCACCCGGCATCGTAAATTCGATGCGAACATGCTCATAGTTGCCCGGTTTCTTCAAAGGAATGGAAACATTCAGCTTGCGGAGCGGCAGGCGCACCACATCCTGGAACTTGTTTGGGTCGGAACTTACCTGCTGCTTGGTAGCCTCGCCAGGAAGTCCGGTACCTTTCTCTTCACCCAGCACCTCCCATTTCGTACCATTGTGTGAACCCATCACACGAATCACATACCCCTGAGTAGCCTTGTCCTGATAGTAAGCCAATTCACCTGTAAACTTCAGGTTTCTGAGGTTTACCTTCATGGCTTCCCAATTGAACTCAGCAAAAGCCTTCTCGCCCTTGATATACTGACTGGTGACCGTGTTGCCATCAATCATCTTCTCCTTGTCACGGTTGGACAACTCGCCTTCATTCGTTCTTACACTCAGGAAGGAAGGAGCCTTGCTGGTGATGATACCATCTGTTACCAGATGACCTGTAAGATTGAAATCGGCATTCGAGGAAGTATATACCATACGGTTCAAGGCGATGTTCCTATAGGTATCATCCTTCACCATTTGAGGAGCCGTAAACTGAGATGGGCGTCCCGGATACTGTCCGATACCCCTTGTCCCTGTCTGATCATCGGCATAAGTCAAGCCCAGAGCCTGGCTGAGTAAAGCTATAACCACAACTGCTTTCTTCATTATTTTTTAAGTTTAAGTAATATACTAAGTTTTGTGCAAAGTTACAAAAAAAAATTATACGCACAAATATTTTAAACCAATTTATTTATTCTTGCGTATTTTAGGGGCAAAAAATACCCAATGCCCTATAAAAACAAAGAAAAAGCGCAACAGGCAAATAGTCTGTTGCGCTTCTATCATTAAATTTCAATTGAACTAGTACTCATTTCTTCTTAACGGTTCACGACCAACCGTCAATCACCAACTACTCAACGACGATAGGCTTGTACTTAGGCACCAAAGCCTTCATGATACACCAGCCTACGAGGTAAGCCACACTACAGATGCAGAATACAATCATGTAAGCACCTGGCTTGCCATCGAAGCCCATGAAGGTGAAGGCAGAACCCTGACCCTCTGCGTAGGTGAAGAGCATACCGGAACCCTTGTTGATGAGGAAAGAACCGATACCACCCGCCATCGCACCAATACCAGTGATGGTAGCCACAGTTGACTTAGGGAACATATCACCGATGGTTGAATAGAGGTTGGCAGACCAAGCCTGATGACCCGCACCGAGCAAACCGATGATGATAGCTGGCCACCATGCACTGTACTCACCCATAGGCTGAGCAATCAGACCGAGCAATGGGAAGCAGGCAAAGATCAACATCGCACGCATCCTACCGATATATGGATTCATACCCTTCTTATCCACAAAATAGGTTGGCAAGTAACCGCCACCGATACTCAATACCGTAACAATCGCATAAAGAGTGAAGATGAGGGCAATACCCATACCAGAGTCTGAAGAGTAACCATACTGATCAGAGAAGTAAGCAGGAGCCCAGAAGAGGAAGAACCACCATACACCATCGGTCATCAACTTACCCACGATGAACGACCAGGTCTGGCGATAGCTGAAGCACTTGAGGAAGCCGATTGTCTTCTCCTCTGAAGCCTCTGCTGTCTCAGCTTTCTCAGCCTCAACCTTCTCCATATCTTCATCCTGCTCAATGTAAGTAAGCTCAGCCTTGTTCACATGCTTACTCTTTGCTGGCTTCTCATAAAGCCACACCCAGAGACCCATCCATACATAACCGAGCACACCGATGATGATAAAAGCCCACTCCCAGCCCATGCTGCGAGCCAACAACGGAATGGTAGCTGGTGCTGCCAAGGCACCTACAGATGCACCACTATTGAAGATGGCTGTAGAGAAAGCACGGTCTTTCTTTGGGAAATACTCAGCGGTTACCTTGATGGCTGCAGGGAAGTTACCTGCCTCACCCACAGCAAGAATCAAGCGGCAAGAGAGGAACAACCATACACTGATGGTGGCGATAGCTACAGCTGCATCACTGCCAGCCTGTACCATGCGGAGTGCCTCGATAGAATCGTAACCCTCGATCTGCATAGCTACCCAACCGCAACCTGCGTGCATCACAGCACCGGTTGACCATACGAAGATGGCAATGAGATAACCCTTCTTGGTACCCATCCAATCCACGAACTTACCTGCAAAGAGGTTGGCGATGGCATAGAAGATGGAGAAAAGACCGGTAATCGTACCGTAGTCGTCATCAGTCCAGTGGAATTTTGGAGCGATGAAGTCTTTCCATGTTAATGACAGAACCTGGCGGTCCATGTAATTGACTGTGGTGGCAATGAAAAGCAACGCACAGATTACCCAACGGAAGTTGGACATTTTACTTGTTGAAATAGGACTCATCTGTCTCAGTTTTTAAGCGTTTTGGTAGGATAGGTCTGATGAGCGCAGGCACTGTTCATATAGAACTTAGCAGGCTTGGCAGCATCCTTGCTGCTTACCTCGATGCTCTTGGCACCACGACCTACATAGAGAGCCTCCTGGAAAGCAAGTGTATATTTCTTGCCATCTATGGTAACTGTTCCCTCGCCACCGATATTGATGATACCCAACTCACGGTTGTCGAGCAGATTCTTCTGATCGTTTGGCTTATCGGTATAAAGCGGAGCGATAGAAGTGAGCTTCAAAGGAGCGGTTGTTGGCTCTGCACCACCGATAAGGAAACGATCGAACATGGTGTAGGTCCAGTTTACCTCACCTGGCGCGAACACCTTCTCGATAGCGAACTCACTGCGGAGACGCTCGGTTGTATAATGCTTGGCATCCATAGGATTGCTCGCATAACGAACGTTATAGTTAGTGTAGGCATTTTCTGCCTTCACTTCGTATCCACACTTACCACACTGGCCAAAAGCCTGACTTACTGTTAATACCATTGCTGCTAATATTAACGTTAATATCTTCATTGCTATTTTGTTTTTATATTTTTACCTTTTTGCAGCCTTTTCTTCCTTCATGATGCGCTGGCGGTTGAGAACCAGCAGGGCGATGGTGAAAATGGTGAGCACACCCATACCAACGTAATCAGGGCTACCAAACCGATGATCAGTGTCTTCACCACATTACCCTTGGTAAATGGCAAGATCATTGGGAAGAGGTAGAACATACCTGCCAATGATGCCAATGGCAAGAACTGGTTGCCTGGCAGGAAGACGGCGATGGCAAGAATAACCGGAATCAGGATTACCAAGTGCACCCTTGCTTGTTTTTAGATGATTTGTTGCTTGCAAAGATACACTTTTTTATTCATTGTATATTGTTTTTTTTTATTATC